>DYBS01000018.1:0-13323 GCA_019418525.1 Clostridiales bacterium | reverse complement strand
GGGAGACGTCGGTCCTGAGCGATGTGAAAAGCCGGGCCAACGCTGTTTCGGCGGCACTGGAGGCCCTGCGCAAGTACGCACCGGCCAAGGGAAGCCTGTTCATTCTGCGCCACGATGTGCGGGAGAAGGATTTCCTGGACAATGGAAAGCTGGACGCTGCTCTGGACTGCGCCGGTGAGATCAACCGCCGTACCCAGCACATTGCCCAGCTCACCTCCCAGGAGAACCGGCTCAACACCCAACGTGTGGCCCTGCTGCCCTGGAAGGGGCTGGATCTTCCGCTGAACACCCGATCCACCCAGCATGTCAAAATCACCTTGGGCGCCTGCCCGGCAGCGGTGACGCTGTCCGAGCTGACCGGAGAGCTCTCCGAGGCTGCGCCCAACTCTGAGCTGATGGAGGTCGGCAGCGATAAAGAGCTGCACTACCTCCTCTTCTGCTGTCACAAGACCGAGAGCGACCAGGCTGCCGAAGTGCTCAAGCGCTACGGCTTCTCGGCCGCCAACTTCAAGGAGTTTACCGGCACCGCAGCCGAGAACATCGACCGCATCGACGGTGAGCTCCGGCAGGCTGCCGCCGAGAAGGAGCGTCTGGCCGCGGAGATCGCCGCCTTCGCCCCCCGCCGGCAGGAGCTGCAGGTGTGTACCGACCGCCTGGAGCAGGAGATGAGCAAGGCCAGCGCACGGGAAAAGCTCCTGACCAACGGCACTGTCATCTTCCTGGAGGGATGGGTGGCCGAGCCCGGCCTGCCCGCGCTGGAAAAGGTCCTCAACACCTTTGCCTGCGCCTGGGAGACGGCTGACCCCCTGGAGGACGAGGAACCCCCCGTCCTGCTGAAGAACCCCAAGTTCATGGAGCCCATCAACATGGTCACCGAGATGTACTCCATGCCCGCCTATCGGGGTATTGATCCCAACCCCCTGATTTTCTGGTTCTATATCTTTTTCTTCGGCTTCATGTTTGCCGATGTGGCCTACGGCATCATCATCTGGCTGGTCAGCTTCATCATCACCAAGAAGTTCCGGCCGAAGTACACCATGGGCTACATGTTCCGCCTGGGCCAGTATCTGGGCATCACGACCACGATCTGCGGATTCTTCACCGGCGGCTTCTTCGGCGACGTCATTCCCAAGTTCGCCGAGAGCATGCTGGGCATTACCACCGATCAGTTCCCCATGTGGCTCCAGACCTTCTGCAACGGCATCATCGTCAACCCCATCAATGACCCCATGCTGGTGCTGGTCATCGCCATCTGCATCGGCGTGGTCCATCTGGTCTTCGGACAGTGCATCCACATCTATATGGGCTTCCGGGACGGACGGGGTGTGGACGGCCTGCTGGACGTGGTCCCCTGGTGGATCTTCTTCGCCAGCATCGCTGTGCTGGCGCTGGGCGGCCCCACCTGGTCCATCCTGGTGGGCGTGCTGGCGCTGGTCCTCACTCAGGGCCGGGCCAACCCCGGTATCCTGCGCAAGCTCCTGGGCGGCATCGGCTCCCTGTACGACGTGACCTCGTGGCTGTCCGATGTGCTGTCCTACTCCCGCCTGATGGCGCTGATGCTGGCCACCTCGGTCATCGCCAGCGTTATGAATACCCTGGGCACTCTGGGCGGCCTCACCGCAGCGGGCATGATCCTCTTCATCCTGGTGTTCCTGGTGGGCCACACCTTCAACATCGGTGTCAACCTCATCGGCACCTATGTCCACGCTGCCCGTCTCCAGTATCTGGAGTTTTATGGCAAGTTCTATGTGGAGGGCGGTACCGCCTTCCAGCCCCTGACCTACAAGACCAAATACGTCGACATCATCAAGGAGGAGAAGTAACATGAATGAAAGTCTGCTGGGCACCGCTATTGCGTTCATCGGTGCCACCTTCGCGGTAGGTATGGCCTGTGCCGGTTCCGGTAAGGGCGTGGGCATCGCGGGCGAGGCCGCGGCCGGCGTGGTCTCCGAGGACCCCGGTAAGTTCTCCAAGTGCCTGATCCTGCAGCTGCTCCCCGGTACCCAGGGCCTGTACGGCCTGGTCATCTGGTTCTTCGCCATCTTCCGTATGGGCCTGCTCTCCAGCGTGCCCGTGCTGACCGTGGGTGAGGGCCTGGCTTACCTCGGCGCCTGTCTGCCCATGGCTATCGGCGGCTACATCACCGCTGTCGCCCAGGGCCGCTGCGCCGCCGCCGGCATCGGCATCGTCGCCAAGCGCACCGAGGAGTTCTCCAAGGGCATCATCATGGCCATCATGGTCGAGTTCTACGCCATCCTCTGCCTGCTGGCTTCCTTCCTGATGATCTTCTTCCTCACTCGCTAAACAGAACCATCAGAAAGGTGGGCCATTGGTATGAACGGCATTGACAGAATCACCGGGCGTATCGATCAGGACGCCCAGAAAGAAATCGACGAGATCACCGCCCAGGCTGCCAGCCAGGCCGATGAGATCACCCGGAGCTACCAGGCGCAGGCCCAGCGGGAGGCTCAGGAGATCGTGGACCGCGGCCGGCGCAACGCCGACGAGCGGGTGGAGCGGCTGGCCAGCGTGGCCCAGCTGGAGGCCCGCAAAATGGTACTGGCCGCCAAGCAGGAGATGCTGGACCAGGCCTTCAGCCAGGCACTGGAGCAGCTGGTGAACCTGCCGGAGGGGGAGTACGTCTCCCTGCTGGCCAACCTGGCCGTCAAGGCCTCCTCCACCGGGCGGGAGGCGGTCATCCTCTCCAAGAAGGACCGCACCCGCTACGGCAAGCAGGTGGTCACTCAGGCCAATGAGCGCCTGAAGGACGGTCACCTGACCCTGTCCGAGCAGACCCGGAACATCAAGGGCGGACTCATCCTGGCCGACGGCGACGTGGAGGTCAACTGTACCTTCGAGACGCTGGTGCGCCTGCAGCGGAGCACGCTGGAGCGCGAGGTGGCCAAGGTGCTGTTCGGCTGAGCAAACCGGGCAGACCGCCTCCCAATTTAAAGGAGGAATCGGATTTGGCGAAGATCAAAGACACCGACTATCTGTTCCTGTCCACCCGGGTCAAGTGCCTGGAGTGCAGCCTCCTCTCTCATGAGCGCATGGAGCGCATGCTGGAGGCACGCACCGTCGAGGACGCGGCCAAGGTGCTGCAGGAGTGTGGATACGCCGAGATGGCGCGGGTGGGCCAGGAGGAGCTGGACCACGCCATTGCCGAGCAGCGGCATAAGACCATGGAGGACCTCTCCTCGGTGGCGCCCGACCCCCGTCTTATCGACGTGTTCAAGATCAAATACGACTATCACAACGTGAAAGTGCTCCTCAAGGCCGACGCCATGGGGGTGAACGCCGACCGGCTCCTGGTGGATGCCGGACGGGTCCCCGCCGCGGCTCTGGCCGAGGGGATGCACAACGCCGAGCTGCGGGGCGTGAGCTACACCCTGCGCAAGGCGGTCTCCGACGCACGGGATATGCTCAGCACCACCGGTGACCCCCAGTTGGCGGACTTCATCCTGGACCGGGCCTATTTTGCCGAGATGTTCGAGCTGGCCCGGGCCACCGGCAGCAGCTTCCTGGAGGGGTATGTGCGCATCAGCATCGACGCGGCCAACCTGCGCAGCCTGGTGCGGGTGCTCCGCATGGGCAAGGGCCCGGAGTTCCTGCGCTCCGTCCTCTTTGAGGGGGGCAACATCCACACCTCCCGGGTGCTGGCCGCCTCCGGCGGCTCCCTGGAGGAGCTGTATGCCGCCTCCGCCCTGAAGGACGCCGCCGCCGCCGGCGCCGCTGCCCTCAACGGAGGCGGGCTGACCCGCTTTGAAAAGCTGTGCGACGACGGGGTGAACGCCTACCTGGCGGGCGCCAAGTATGTGGCCTTCGGCGAGGCGCCGGCCATCGGCTACCTGGCCGCCAAGGAGAACGAGTTCACCGCTGTGCGCATCATCCTCACCGGCCGTATGGCCGGCCTGGACGCGGATACCATCCGGGAAAGGCTGCGTGAAGCTTATGTCTAGTTATAAGATCGCGGTCCTGGGCGACAAGGACAGTGTCCTGGGCTTCAAGGCCCTGGGGCTGGACGTGTTCCCCGCCGAGACCGTGGACGAGGCCAAGCGGGTGCTCCACGACCTGGCGAAAGAGAATTACGCTGTGATCTACCTGACGGAGCAGTACGCAGCCTCCATGCAGGCTGAGGTGGAGCGGTACAAGGACCAGCTCACCCCCGCCATCATCCTCATCCCCGGCAAGGACGGCTCTCTGGGCATCGGCATGGCCAATGTGAAGAGCGCCGTGGAACGGGCCGTGGGCGCGGATATTCTGTAACCGAGCCGATCCTGCATCGGCACTGCGCGGAATGCGGGCCGCCGGACCGGCGGGCCCGCATCCTGTGCCGGATTCCAAATTCAAACCTGAAAGAAGGTTGAGTCAAGTTGAGCGGTAAAATCGTCAAAGTCTCCGGACCGCTTGTGGTGGCCACTGGACTGTCCGACGCCAACATGGCCGACGTGGTCCGCGTGGGCGAGCAGCGCCTCATTGGTGAGATCCTCACCATGAACGGCGACGCCGCCTCCATCCAGGTCTACGAGGAGACCTCCGGCCTGGGCCCCGGCGCCGTGGTGGAGACCACCGGCGCCCCCCTCTCCGTGGAGCTGGGCCCCGGTATCATTGAGAACATCTACGACGGTATCCAGCGCCCGCTGGAGGAGATCATGAAGAAGACCGGGGGCAACAACCTGCCCCGCGGCGTGGAAGTCCCCGCCCTGGACCGGGAGAAGAAGTGGGAGTTCAAGGCCACGGCCAAGAAGGGCGACAAGGTCATCGGCGGCGACGTCATCGGCACCGTCCAGGAGACCAGCGTCGTGCTCCACAAGATCATGATTCCCCCCAAGATGAGCGGCACCATCGAGTCCATCAAGTCCGGTTCCTTCACCGTGCTGGACACCGTGGCCGTCCTGGTGGATGACAACGGCGAGAAGCATGAGCTCACCATGGTGCAGAAGTGGCCCGTCCGTGTGGGCCGCCCCTACAAGCACAAGTATCCCCCCCGTAAGCCGCTGCTGTCCGGCCAGCGTATCGTGGACGCCATGTTCCCCGTGGCCAAGGGCGGCACCGCCGCCATCCCCGGCCCCTTCGGCTCCGGCAAGACCGTCATGCAGCACCAGCTGGCCAAGTGGTCCGACGTGGACATCGTCATCTACATCGGCTGCGGCGAGCGCGGCAACGAGATGACCGACGTTCTGCGGGAGTTCCCCGAGCTGGTGGACCCCCGTACCGGCGAGTCCCTAATGAAGCGGACCGTCCTGATCGCCAACACCTCCGACATGCCGGTGGCCGCCCGTGAGGCCTCCATCTACACCGGCATCACCATCGCCGAGTACTTCCGCGACATGGGCTACGACGTGGCCGTCATCGCCGACTCCACCTCCCGTTGGGCCGAGGCTCTGCGTGAGATGTCCGGCCGTCTGGAAGAGATGCCCGGCGAGGAAGGCTACCCCGCCTACCTGTCCTCCCGTCTGGCCCAGTTCTACGAGCGCGCCGGCATGGTGGAGTGCATCGGCTCCGACGAGGACCGCCGCGGCTCCCTGACCGCCGTGGGCGCTGTATCCCCTCCGGGCGGCGACCTGTCCGAGCCTGTCTCTCAGGCTACCATGCGTATCGTCAAGGTGTTCTGGGCTCTGGACGCCTCTCTGGCCTACAAGCGCCACTTCCCCGCCATCAACTGGCTGAACTCCTACTCCCTGTATCTGGACTCCCTGAAGCCCTGGTACGACGAGAACCTGGGTCCCCAGTTCATGGTCAACCGGGAGAAGTCCATGTCCATCCTCCAGGAGGAGGCGAGCCTGAACGAGATCGTGCAGCTGGTCGGTAAGGACTCCCTGTCCGCCGGCGACCAGCTGACCCTGGAGACCGCCAAGATGCTGCGCGAGGACTTCCTGCAGCAGAACGGCTTTATGGAAGTGGACTGGTACTCCAGCTATGACCGTCAGGACAAGATGCTCTCTATGATCCTGAACTATGATAAGCTCTGCCGCGCCGCCATCGAGAAGGGCGCATCGGTGACCGAGCTCTTCGCGATCCCGTTCCGGGAGAAAATGGGCCGCGCCAAGAGCGTGCCCGACGATCAGTATCCCACCGTCTACGCCGATATGGAGAAGGAGATGGAGGAGCAGATCGAGGAGATCGCAGCTAAGGGAGGTGCTGAGGAATGATTCGTGAATACCGTACCATTCAGGAGATCAACGGTCCTCTGATGGTGGTCCGCAAGGTCCAGGACGTCACCTATGACGAGCTGGCCGAGATCGAACTGCCCGATGGCACCACCCGGCGCTGTAAGGTGCTGGAGGTCAACGGCGACAACGCCGTGGTGCAGCTCTTTGAGGCCTCCTCCGGCATTAACCTGAAGGAGTCCAAGATCCGTTTCCTAGGTCACCCCCTGCAGCTGGCCGTGTCCGGCGATATGCTGGGCCGCGTCTTCAACGGCATGGGCCACCCCATTGACGGCGGCCCTGAGATCATGGCCGAGGAGTACCGGGACATCAACGGCCTGCCCATGAACCCGGCCGCCCGTGACTACCCCAACGAGTTTATTCAGACCGGTATTTCCACCATCGACGGACTGAACACCCTGGTCCGTGGTCAGAAGCTGCCCATCTTCTCCGGCTCCGGTCTGCCCCACGCCGCTCTGGCTGCTCAGATCGCCCGTCAGGCCAAGGTGCTGGGTGACGACGCCGCCAACTTCGCCGTGGTGTTTGCTGCCATCGGTATCACCTTTGAGGAGTCCGACTTCTTCGTGCAGGAGTTCCGCCGTACTGGCGCCATCGACCGTACCGTGCTCTTCACCAACCTGGCCAACGACCCCGCCGTCGAGCGTATCGCCACCCCCCGTATGGCGCTGACCGCCGCCGAGTACCTGGCCTTCGAGAAGGGCATGCACGTGCTGGTCATCATGACCGACATCACCAACTACGCCGAGGCCCTTCGTGAGGTGTCCGCGGCCAAGAAGGAAGTCCCTGGCCGCCGCGGCTACCCCGGCTACCTGTACACCGACCTGGCCACCATGTACGAGCGCGCCGGCCGTCAGCTGGGCAAGCCCGGCTCCATCACCATGATCCCCATCCTGACCATGCCCGAGGACGACAAGACCCACCCCATCCCCGACCTCACCGGCTATATCACCGAGGGTCAGATCATCCTCTCCCGTGAGCTCTACCGCAAGGGCATCAATCCCCCCGTGGACGTGCTGCCCTCCCTGTCCCGTCTGAAGGATAAGGGCGTGGGCCCCGGCAAGACCCGCGAGGATCACGCCGGCACCATGAACCAGCTCTTTGCGGCTTACTCCACCGGTAAAGACAATAAGGAGCTCATGTCCATCCTGGGCGAGGCCGCCCTGTCTCCCACCGATCTGCAGTACGCTAAGTTTGCCGATGAGTTTGAAAAGCGCTATGTCTCCCAGGGCAGCGATGAGAACCGCTCCATCGAGGAGACGCTGAATCTGGGTTGGGAGCTGCTGAGTCTGCTGCCCAAGTCCGAGCTCAAGCGCATCAAGCCGGAGTTTATTGAGAAATACCTCCCGAAAAAGGAGGGGTAAGCGATGCCGGCAATCAACGTGAACCCCACCCGGCAGGAGCTGACCAGGCTCAAGGGCCGTCTGCGTACCTCCATCCGGGGCCACAAGCTCCTCAAGGACAAGCGGGATGAGCTGATGAAGCAGTTCATGGACGTGGTCCGGGAGAACCGCGCTCTGCGGCAGAAGGTGGAGGAGGCCCTCATGCGGGCCCATGGTTCGTTCACCGTGGCCAGCGCCGTCATGTCCTCCGAGATGCTGGAGCAGTCCCTGCTGTACCCCAAGCAGTCGGTGGAGCTGGATATGACCTTCCAGAACATCATGTCGGTCAACGTGCCCATCTACCACTTTAAGACCAAGAGCGAGGAGGCCGGCGAGATCTATCCCTACGGTTTCGCCACCACCTCCGGCGAGCTGGACGACGCTGTGGACGCCCTTTCCGGCGTGTTCCAGGATATGCTGCGCCTAGCCGAGATCGAAAAGACCTCCCAGCTGCTGGCCGAGGAGATCGAGAAGACCCGCCGCCGCGTCAACGCCCTGGAGTACGTGAAGATCCCCCAGATGGAAGAGGCCATCAAGTATATCTCCATGAAGCTGGACGAGAACGAGCGTTCCTCCACCATCCGTCTGATGAAGGTGAAGGATATGCTCCTGAAGGAAGCTATTGAGGAGCGCCAGGAGGCGGACGCTAGAGCTGTAAAGGCTTGGAGTGATTCGCCTGAGGCTCCGGGAAGCGTGTAAAAGGCGGTTCTGCCATAATTTTACCGCTTCTACAATGGAATGAAATAGGAATAGGCGGTATCCCATAGGACTAGATGGGATACCGCCTATTAAAATCAATGAAAGGAAAAATAAACATGACCAGAGAATTTTTGGATGACTACTTACTGTATAAATTTGTTTCTGCCGCTCATGCGGCACAAGCAACAGAGAATGAAACTGGGATAGGTATGTCCTGGGCAGATTTCGATGGAAGCGGTGAACTTGAAGGGCAATTCCCTAAACTTCCTGAGATAGAGGAAGAAGAATTTGAAGAACAGTTAAAAAAATCCGCAAATGATCCGGAGATTGTACACTTATTTGAACAGATGGACGATGTGGAGAGCGAGGAAGAACTAAAAGAACTTCAGGCAGATGTAAAAGAGAAGGCAGAGCCGTACATGCGGAAGTTTATGAAGTAACGAGCTGGTACTGTCCGGGACTACCTGGACAGTACCAGCTTTTTGGTATGCCTTGGAAATTGCTCTAAAATAATAGGGGGAGGAGTACATGAAACAGTGCTTAAAAAGGGAGGTTCCAAATAAGTTTCTGGAACGCTCCGCCGCTCAATCAGGCCGCTTGCTCTGGATGGTATGTTTTGGGGATTCTCTTTCATTTACCAATCTATAAGATCGATGTCCATTTGTAGGAAGACACCCAAGCATAAGGGAAGGAATGTGGAAAGACGTAGACAGATGAGATGGTTTTGGAAGGGTATAGCGATTGACGGCAGGGCCGGATTTGGGTACAATGGGGGGACAAGGGGGGACGGAGATGAACTACCGACTGACCATCCAATACGACGGCACCCGCTTTGACGGCTGGCAGCGCCAGGGCAACACCGATAACACCATCCAGGGCAAGCTGGAGGAGGCGCTGTTCCAGGTGACCGGGGAGCGGGCCGAGCTCCACGGAGCCGGGCGCACCGACGCGGGAGTCCACGCTCTGGGCCAGGTGGCCAGCGTGCGCCTGGAGAGGGATGTTCCGCCGGAGGAGCTGCGCCGAGGGCTGAACCGCCTGCTGCCCGGCGACATCGCCGTCACCGCTGCGGAGGAGGCCGGGGCGCGGTTCCACGCCCGCCTCAACGCCACCGGAAAGACCTACCGCTACGCCGTCCGTCTGGGGGATGTGCCCGACGTGTTCCGCCGCCGCTTCCAGCTCCAGCTGGACGAGAAGCTGGACCTGGCGGCCATGGAGGAGGCCGCCGCGCTCCTCACCGGGCGGCACGATTACCGCTCCTTCTGCGGCAACAAGAAGCTGAAAAAATCCTCTATCCGCACCGTGGACGCCATCGTCCTCCGCCGGAGGGGGGATGACCTCACCTTCACCTTCCACGGGGACGGATTCCTTTACCACATGGTGCGTATCCTCACCGGGACGCTGCTGGAGGTGGGCCGGGGGGAGAGACCCCCCGGGGACATGCCCGCCATCCTGGCCGCTCGGGACCGCGCCGCCGCCGGAGCCACCGCGCCCGCCCGGGGCCTAACCCTGGTGGAGGTGGACTACAACTGAAAAAAGCCCCCGGACCGACCGGTCCGGGGGCTTTTGGCTTATTTACTTGTCGGAGGAATCCTCGTTCTCTGTGGGGAGTACCACCACCCGGATCTCCATGACCCGGCGGTGGTCCACCTTGGTGACGGTGACATCCAAACCATCGGCCTGGAAGTGATCGCCCTCCTCGGGGACCCGGCCCACCTGCTCCATGACCCAGCCGGACACTGTGTTGGCGTCGCAGTCGCCTTTGATGGCGAAGAGGTCGAAGAGGTCGGTGAGGTCGGCGTTGCAGGAGATGAGGTAGCTGCCGTCCTCCTGTTTCTGGAACTCCTCGATGACCTCGTCGTGCTCATCCCAGATCTCACCTACCAGCTCCTCCACGATGTCCTCCAGGGTCACCAGACCCTCGGTGCCGCCGTACTCGTCCACCACGATGACCATGTGGGCCTTCTCCTTCTGGAGCACCCGCAGCAGGTCGGAGATCTTGGTGTTGCCGGTGGTGTAGAGGACACTGCCGGTGATGGCGGACACATCGTCCAGGCCGTGGTAGCGGGCGGCGTGGAAGTCCTTCTCATGGATGATGCCCACCACGTCGTCGATGTCCCCGTGGTATACCGGCAGACGGGAGTAGCCGCTCTCAGCGAAGGCCTTGGAGACCTCCTCCATCGTGGCGGTGTCGGGCACGGCCACGATGTCCACCCGGGGGGTGAGGATCTCATCCACCTCCAGGTCGTTGAACTCGATGGCCGAGCGGATCAGCTCGCTCTCGTGCTGGTCGAGGCCGCCCTCGGTCTCGGCCTGGTCCACCATGGTGACCAGCTCTTCTTCGGTGATGCCGTCGTTGTCGGCACTGTGGAACACCTTGGACAGCAGCTTCTTCCACAGAGAAAAAATGAAGTTGGCCGGCGTGAGGATCACCATAAAGAAGCGCAGCAGAGGGGCCGAGAGCATGGCGAAGGACTCGGGAGACTCCTTGGCCAGGCTTTTCGGGGAGATCTCGCCAAAGACCAGGATCACAATGGTCAGCACCACAGTGGAGGCGGCGGGGCCCTTGTCGGCGCCCAGCAGGTCCACAAAGAACAGCGTGGCCACGGTGGTGGCGGTGATGTTGACGATGTTGTTGCCGATGAGGATGGTGGAGAGGAGCTTGTCATAGCTCTCGGCCAGCTCCAGCGTGCGGGCGGCCCGGCGGTCGCCGTTCTCGGCGCGGCTTTTTAGGCGGATGCGGTTGAGGGATGTAAAGGCGGTCTCGGTGGCGGAAAAGTAGGCCGACATGGCCACCAGGATGATGATTGCCACGAGCATTCCAATACTGTCACTGCCCATAGGGGTCGGATCACTCCATTTTCTTCAAATTTTAACTTAGTATTTGGGCGCGAAAGGGCAGCCCTAACCCCGCCGGGGGATAAGGCTGCCCACTGAATACGGAAGATTCACTTGACACAAGGGCGGTTCATCCACTTGGGATCACCAGGTCCTTTCTGATCAAAGCTGCGGCTTCGCGCCGACTATACTGGGAAAAAGTATAGCATACTCCCTATCAAAAAGCAAGGGCCTTAGTTTAAGGAAAGGGCCAGGGCGGGGTCGTGGTCAAAGGTCCGGGAGTGGTGAAGGCCCAGCTCCACCGTGTCCCAGCCCGCCGGATCGAGGGTGAAGGTCTCCACATAGCAGTCCTCCGGGATGTCAAACCAGTTCCCGCTCCAGTTCCGGACCTGGCCGCCAGTGTGGACGCCATGCCGGTGGATGGTGTGCTCCTCCCCGTCGGGGGTGCGGTATTTCATAGAGGCGATCTGAGGATAGACGGTGGTGTGGGGTTCCTCCTGCTCCGGCAGAGGGGCAACCAGGGAGACCTCCACCAGGTCCCCGGTGGGGAAGAGGTAGCACGTCACGCCCTCGGGCAGGGGGTCCAGCGCTTCGCCGGAGGTGAGGTCCAGGGTGGCCCACTCGCCGCCGTGGTCCAGCCACTGCGTTTGGGTGATGTGGAGGGTAAGCTCCTCCGGCATCTGGTAGAAGGGGGTCTCGCACCAGTAGGTGGTACCCAGGGCGGAGAGGCCGCCGGAGGGGGCCTGGTCATAGCGGCGGCCGTCCTGGTCCTCCAGCCAGAATTTCAGGTCGGAGAGGGACGCCGTATTGTCCCCGCTCTCCTCCACCACCAGCCGGGCGTGGCTGGGGTAACACTCCAGGCGGACAAAGTGGAGGGACTGGCCGTCCACCTCCACCCAGCGGTCCAGCTCCAGCACCCGGCGCTGGTTGAGGACGGCGGTGTTCAGGGGGATGGAAAAGACGAAGCTGTCTGTGAAATCCACCGGGTTTTCCGGCATGGGCTCCAGCTCCAGGGTGATGCGCTCGGGGTAGGTGAAGGGGGTGCCGTCGGGGGTCACCGCCGAGCCCAGGTCCACCAAGCTGCCGTCGGGGTTCGCCGCGTGGCCGGTGGTCACCAGGGGGAGCTTTTCGCCGCTCTCATCCAGAAGGCTGGGGTGGAGGTGGATGAGCTCATCCTCCAGGTCCTCTTCTTCGGCCTCCATGCGGACCAGGAAGTGGAGCTGACCCTGGTCCAGGACCAGGTATTCCAGGGTGATTGTGATGCCGCCCTGTGTTTGAGACTCGCCAATATACTGAAAGTAGTCATGTTCTACCGCTTCCTTCAGGCCCTCGGACAGGGCCACCGCCCGCATCAGCTCCCGCAGGGCGGGAACCGTGGAGCAGGCCGAGGCGAAGGACATGGAGCAGTTCACCAGCACCACGAAGGCGGCGAAGAGCCCTACGAAACCTGCCGCCGGGATGCCCAGCACCCGGCGCAGGGTGCGGCGGCGGCGCCGGGCTTTGGCCCGCTGCACGGTGTATTCCAGCCGGGCCGGGGTGGGCTCCAGCTCGTGGAGCAGAGCCTCATATTCCTGCATACGGTCCATGGTCACACCTCCTCAGAGTCGGAAAGCTCCAGACGGAGCAGGGCAAGGGCCTTGCGCTGCCGGGTGGAGACGGTGCCCGGGGGCAGGTCCAGAGCCCGGGCGGTCTCGGCCAGGGTGTACCCGGCGAAAAAGCGCAGGACGATCACGGCGCGCAGCGGGGGCGGCAGGGCCTCCACCGCGCAGCGCAGGGGAAGGGAGTCGAAGGTCTCCTGGGCCGTCTCCGGTAAAACCTCCACGGGGTGCTCCTTCTTGCGGCGGCGCAGCTCGTCGTTGCAGACGTTGATGAGGATGCGGGTCATCCAGGTGTCGAAAAAGTCCGGCTCCCGCAGCTTTTTACAGCCGGTGAGCCCCCGGTACACGGCCTCGTCCACCGCGTCCAGGGCCGCCGCCTCGCCGCCCAGGTAGAGCAGCGCTGTGCGGTAGAGCTTGGCTTTCAAGGGCTCCAGGCGGGCCACAAAGTCGGATTCGGTCATGGTGTCGTTCCCCTCCTTTCACCCATTAGACGGACGGGGCGGGTCCTTTCATTTCCAGAAGAGAAAAAAAGATGTTCAGCTGCGCCCCGCTGTGGTAGAATACAAGGACGAACCAGAACAGGAGGTACTCGTGAACGAATTGACGCAACTGCCCATCCCGCTGCTGGAGTGGTTCCGGGAC
>DYBS01000179.1 GCA_019418525.1 Clostridiales bacterium | reverse complement strand
GGAGGTGGCTCATGCGGTTGAGGGTGTAGAGGAATTTCTTGGAGTCCTCCGCACTGATGTAGGGGTAGACCTGCACCATATCGGCAAACATCTTCCACTCCGACGGAGAGAGGATGTTATGCAGGTAGAAATACCCGGGCTGATTGAGTCGGGCGTCACAGTTGCGCTTCTCCCACTCACATAGGGGCTCGTAGGACACCACACCGGCGCGGGTGGAGCGGAGGACGCACTCCAGCCGCCAGGGAAACTGCCGGCCCTGCCACTCGTTGTTCATGCCGGGGAGGTTGTCGTGGTAGACCCGGAAGAGCAGCTCCGAGAGGGTGCGGGGTGCGGGCGGCTTGGAGAGATTGCCGCAGCGCTCCATCAGCGCGGAGAGGTCCTTGATGGTCACGGCGGTCTCCGGAGAGAAAGCCTTGGCCTCGTATTCCAACACCCGGAAGACCTCATCGATGGTGTCATATTTCTTGTGATAATCCCCCCGGCCGCTGCACTGGGGGGACGCTTTTGATGGTTCAGACAAGGGGATACACCTCTTTCCGTGGTTTTCGACCATTGTACCATAAAAATTTTGGCACAACAACGGCGCTCGCAGAATTTGGACGGGTGGAGCTGATATCATAGGTCCTGTCAGACGGGGAGAGGAGGAACGGACATGAGAAAAGAGACGACCACCCTGACGCCGGAGGAGGGTGCCAAGCGCATTTTGGACTACACCCGCAGGAGCCTGGGCCGGGCAGTGTCCCCGCTGCTGCCGGCGCTGTACCTGCTGGAGGACACGCCGGTGGAGCTGCCTTGTCGGATGCACACCGACGGGGTGCACCTCTACTACCACCCGGAGACGCTGGTGGCCCAGTTCAAGAAGGACCAGAAGGATCCGATACGGCAGCTGCTCCACATCACACTTCACGGCGTCATGGGGCACATCGGCAAGGCCCGGAGCTACCGGGAACAGACCGAGGTCTTTGACCGGGCCGCCGACCGGAACGTCCGAGATCTGCTCCGCTTCTTCGGCCCCGCGCTGCAGGCCTGGCTGCCCCGCTCCTGGTGGTGGGAGGACGAGCGATACCGGAGCCTGGAGGAGTACCTGGCGGAGGACGAGCCGGAGAAGGAGGATCTGTCCGTGGATGACCACCGACTCTGGTACGCCGTCGGGGAAGAGGGTGAGGATTTTACCGCAGCAGAGCCGGGCGGAGCGGAGGAGCTCTGGAATGAGACCGGCGAATTGGTGTTTCAAGCCCTGAACCGCAGCGGCGAGGAGGACTGGGGCCATGCGGCGGGGGTGCTGAAAAAGGCGCTGCGGCCGGAGGACGGGGGAAAGCGGTCCTACCGGTCGCTGCTGGAGGAGCTGTGCCGGGTGAAGGAGGTCCCGGAAGAGGATCCGTGGAACCTGGACCCCATCCTGTACCAAGCGGGGCTGGATCTGCTGGGGGACTGCCCCCTGGTGGAGCCGGGGGAGGAGAGCGAGCGGCGCAGACAGGGGAATCTGGTGGTGGCGGTGGACACCTCCGGCTCCTGCAGCGGCGAGGTGGCTCGGCGCTTTCTGGGGGAGAGCCTCCAGGTGCTCCAGAGCCTGGGCCGCCGGTGGCGGGGCAAGCTGGCCTTCCTCCAGTGCGACTGCCGCATCCGCCGTGCCCAGGTGCTGGAGGATGTGGAGCTGGACCCGGAGGAGTTTATGGCACATTATACCTTCCAGGGCGGCGGAGGCACAAGCTTTTGTCCCATTTTCCGCTGGGTGGAAAAGTGGCAGAAGGAGACTGGGGAAGAGGTGCTGGGGCTGCTGCTCTTCACCGACGGCTGGGGGGATTTTCCCGAACGCGCCCCGGACTACCCGGTGGTGGTCCTGCTGGATGAAGAAGAGGACGACGGGTGGTTCGACTTTGGCGACGGGGCAAAAAATGTGCCCGATTGGGCCGGGACATACCGTTTGAAGGAGGATCTGGAGCTATGAGTGAGAAGAGCATGACGGTGGCGCAGGCCAAGGAACAGCTGCGCCTGGCGGTGAGGCAGTATTTTGCCAAGGACAATCAGGGGGACTACCGTATGGACCGCCGCCGGGCCCGCCCGGTGTGCCTGATGGGCCCGGCGGGAGTGGGCAAGACCGAGTTGGTGCGGCAGGTGGCTCAGGAGCAGGGGCTGGCCTTTGTGTCCTACTCCATCACCCACCACACCCGGCAGTCTCTGCTGGGGCTGCCCTGCCTGAAGGAGGAGGTGGTGGACGGAGAGACGGTGAGCACCACCCGCTACACGGTCAGTGAGGTCATCGCCGCCATCTGGCGGGAGATGGAGCGCACCGGCAAGGGGGAGGGCATCCTCTTCCTGGACGAGTTCAACGCGGCCTCGGCCACCCTCCATCCGGTGATGCTGGAGCTGCTGCAGAACAAGACCCTGGGCACCCACGCCATCCCGGCGGGGTGGATGCTGGTGGTGGCGGGCAACCCGGGGGGCTTCAACCGCTCGGCGGAGGGGCTGGACGCGGTGACCGCCGACCGGCTGCGGATGCTCTGGCTGCGGGCGGATCTGAAGGACTGGCGGGCGTACATGGTGCCCCGTGGGGTCCACCCGGCGGTGCTGTCCTACCTGGAGTGCAACCCGGAGGACCTGAGCTTCTACGGCAAGGAGGAGGGGGCCACGGCGGTGGTCACTCCCCGGGCGTGGGAGGATCTGTCCCTCCAGCTGTGCTTCTATGAGGAGGAGGGGGCCAAGGTGGACCAGGCCGTGGTGGGGCAGGTGATCCAGTGCGCCCGCATTGCCCGGCAGTTTCTGAGCCACTACCGCAAGGGCAATCAGGCCCTGCTCAAGCGCACGGTGAAGCTGCTGCGGCAGGGTGAGAGCCTGGAGCCGGTGTGGGGGGCGCTGCAGGAGCTGCCCTTCCAGGACGTGTGGGCGCTGACGGCCCGGCTGGTGCGGGAGCTCCAGGAGGTCTGCGGCAGGGCTCAGGAGCAGAACGAGCGGCTGGACCGGCTCCACAAGGAGGCTGGCGTACTGCTCCGGAGCGGGGTGTGTATGTCGATGCTGCGGACCCATCTGGAGGAGTATCCCCCGGAGCTGCGGGACTTTTTCCAGGACTATCTGGAGCACTGCGGCGAGGACGGGGACGGAGAGCTGCTCCGAAAGGCCTTCCGGGAGGGCCCCCTGGCACAGCGCAACCAGGCGGTGGACGAGGCCTGCGCTTTCCTGGAGCGGTGCGTGGCCTTCTGCAAGAAGTGCTTCCCCGGCCAGCCCCAGCTGGACTACCTCCTGGAGGGGGTGACCCGGGACCCGGCCTGTCAGAGCATTGTCGGCCTGCGGGAGACCCCCCAGTTCACCCGGGCAGAGAAGGCGCTGTGCGGCCGGACGGTGCGGGCGCCGTCCCGGAAGGCCATGTGAGGAAAGGAGAATGGAGATGCTGTTTGAAAACCTCGTCCAGCAGGAGCTGGAGACGGTCTATTACCCGCTGCGGACCCGCACTCTGGGCCGTGGGGTGAGCCGCACGGTGCTGCCGGCGATCCAGGAGTGGGAGGAGAGGAAGGAGGCCATGACCCAGGCCCCGGCCTACCGCGGGGTGCCCAACGCTCTCTTTGACGCCTATGGCCTCCGGCGGGTGCTCTTTCTCTACGAGGAACTGCCCTATGCCCAGCAGTGCGCGGCCATGCTCAGCGCCAATACCGCCCTCACGTGGGATGCGGAGGAGGACGGAGAACTGGAGGATCTGCTGGGCCAGCTCCGCCTGGAGCCGGAGGCCCAGACGGAACATCTGCTGTCCGCCCCGCTGACGCTGATGATCCCCCCCGTTCCCGGCAAGAACGACCACGCCTCCCTGCGGGAGGTGGTGGAGAAGGGGCGGAGCGTTCTGCTCTATGTCCGGTCCGGAGAGACGGTGGACGGGGAGACCATTCAGGAGGTGGTGACCAGCCTGCTCAAGGACCGTGACCTCTTTCTGGCCCTGCCGGCCCGGGAGGCGCCGGGGGAGGTGGTACAGAACCTCCAGTTTGAGCAGAACTTCACGGTGTGCTCTCTGACGGTCAACGACCTCTCCTACCAGTGCCGGGTGCTGGAGGGCCTGGCCCGGCGGTCGGGGCTGGAGCTCTCCAGCGACGTGGACCTGCCCCGGGTGCTCCGGGCGCTGCGGGCCTATCGGGGAAACCGGTTCAGCGAGGGGGATCTGGAAATTCTGGTGGAGCAGGCGCGCCGCCGCCGCAGCGGCCCCTGCGGCACCGGGCAGCTGCTGGTGCGGCCCTTCCGACCGGAGCAGCGCCGGGGCCTGGAGGAGCTGGATGGCCTGGTGGGGCTGAAGGAGGTGAAGGAGGAGCTGCGGCGCATCCTGGCTGTGCGGGCTTATAGCGCCCGCCGGGCCCTCTACGGCGAGCAGGTGCGCCCCACGTGCTGCAACTTGGCCTTTGCCGGCCCTCCGGGCACCTGCAAGAGCGTCACCGCCCGCCTGGTGGCCCGCATCCTCCGGGAGGAGGGAGGCGGCAGCGGGGCCTTCGTGGAGGCGGGCCGGGAGCAGCTGGTGGGAGCCTACCTGGGCCACACCTCCATCCAGGTGGCCAAGCTCTTCCAGCAGGCCAAGGGCGGCGTCCTCTTCCTGGACGAGGCGGGGGCGCTCCTCAGCGACCAGGAGGGGCGGGACCCCTACGCCACCGAGGCGGTGAACGCTCTGGTGCGCCATATGGAGCTCAACCTGGACACGGTGGTGATCTTCGCCACCTACGATCGGGAGATGGAACAGCTCCTGGCCTCCAACCCGGGCCTGGCCAGCCGGGTATCCCGGGTCATCCACTTCACCGCCTATGAGGACGGGGAGCTGTGGGATATTCTGGGCTATCTGGCCGCGCAGCAGGGGTACCAGCTGCCCCAGGAGGAGCGGGAAGCCTGCCTCTCCTTCTTCCGTACCC
>DYBS01000178.1 GCA_019418525.1 Clostridiales bacterium | reverse complement strand
GGCCGTGCTTATAGAGCTGGAGGAAGATCCACTGGGTCCACTTGTAGTAGCTGGGGTCGGTGGTGTTGATGACCCGGTCCCAGTCGAAGGAGTAACCCAGCATCTGCAACTGCTTGGTGAAGTTGGCGATGTTGTCGTGGGTCACCTTGGCGGGGTGGATGTGGTTCTTGATGGCGTAGTTCTCGGTGGGCAGGCCGAAGGCGTCGTAGCCCATGGGGAACAGGACGTTGTACCCGTCCATGCGGCGCTTGCGGGCCACCACGTCCATGGCGGTGTAGGGGCGGGCGTGGCCCACGTGCAGGCCCTGGCCCGAGGGATAGGGGAACTCCACCAGAGCGTAGAACTTGGGCTTCTCACTGTGATCGGGGGTCTTGTAGACGCCCGTCTCCTGCCATTTCTTTTGCCACTTGGGCTCAATGCTTGCAAAATCGTACTTCAAATTTCTCACGCTTTCCTATGATATCATAGCAGACCGCGGCGGCCTTGGTTCAATCTGTCATATTATACTGGAAAAGTGACCAGATTTCAAGAGGTTCCACAGGAAAGAGCGGTGCCCGCCGCATATTCGGCAGGCACCGCTGGTTAGTTTACCTTCAGTCGGTCAATGGGAGCAGAATGCCCGTCCCCTCCTCCGGGACATAGGTCTCCACATAAAGCTCCAGCCCGGCCAGCTCTTCCGCCTGTGCCTGTCCCGCCTCATCCAGGGACCAGGTGATGGTGACGCTGCCGTCCCGCCAGTCGGTAAAGCTGTTCTGATAGATGTCGGGGGCTCCATCGCCGTAGAACAACTTCCCGCTCTCCTCCCGGAAGTCCCGGGGCGACTCATCCGCCTCGGCTTCACGGCTCAGGAAGTAGGCCACGCTGCCGCAGTAGCCGGTGCTGCCCACCACGCCGTCCGGCTCCAGTCGGAGTGTCATCTGCCCCTCCTCCACCGTGAAGGACGCGAAGGTGTAACCACCTTTCCCCTGCCAGGGCAGGTCCTCCAGATTTATGGTGACAAACTCGCCCTCCAGCTCCGCCGGCAACAGCTCCAACGTCTCCGCGTCCTCCAGGCCGTAGAGAAGGTAGGACTCCTCCCAGGCCGTACCGTCCTCCGACAGCGCCGAGGTCAGCACATCGTAGGGGTAGTACCTGCCATCCTCATCCCGAACCACGAACCAGCCCAGGCCGCCCCACAGGTCCGGCTCCGCCCGGTATTCCTCGGGCGCCGCCACCCGGGCCCGCAGCACCGTGCCCAGGGGAGAGACGGTGACACTCAGAGACTCTATCTGCCGCTCCCCCAGCGCCGCCGGTGTGGAGAGGGTATAGGTCTGTGCCTCCAGGGGCTCAGCCTCCAGGGTGAAGCTCCACCGCCCGGTCTCCGCCCGTTCCGATACGCCATCCCAGTCCGCTAATGGGGCCTCCGCCCTCAGGGTGACGGTCTCCCCGGCCACCAGGGCCCCGGCCCGGTTCAGTGGCAGCCGGGCCATGCCCACCAGAGTGTTGGCGTTCCGCAGGTACTGCTGCCCGTCCTGTCCGCCGGTCAGTTTTTCCCCACCCGCCTCCAGGGTGAAGACGGGCTCCAGGCCCATGGCCTGCCAGAGGTCTGGCGCGTCCGGCGAGATGGGCAGGTCCTCCCGCTGGGACCAGGCCTCCATAGGCTCGGACGTGTGGAGGGTGTAGAACACGGTACAGAAATTTTCGTCCATGGCCGTGTACTCGATAGTCAGGGTGTCCCCGTTGTCCGCCGTGTCGGACAGGTCAACCCGCCGGGCATACTCCTCATAGAGAGCTGCCTGGCCCAGGAACTGATACTCCTGCCTGCCCTTCAGGAAGTCCAGCGCACCGGTGACATAGGCCGCCGCGGTGGCCGCCAGCAGCGCACAGGCCACCGCCGCCACCAGCACCGTCCGCCCCGCCCGGCGGGCCTTCCGCACCGGCTGGGCCGCCATGAGCCCGGCCAGCTGTTCCTTCTGATGCTCGCTCAGTTTCACCGCGTCCATCTCCTTTCGGTAGTCATCTCGAAACATCCGTCTCACCCTCCTCGTCCAGCAGCTCCCGCAGCATCCCCCGGGCCCGGCTCAGGCGGGTGCGCACCGCCCCCTCGCTCTTGCCCAGGGCGGCGGCGATCTCCGCCACGCTCAGCTCCTCGTAATAAAATAGATGTACCACCGTCCGGTACCGCTCCGGCAGGGCCAGCACCGCCTCCAGCACGCCGTTTTCCTCCGGCTCGGGGCTTATGAGGCCGTCCGCCTCCTCCAGCGGGCGGTGCCGTCTCCGCCACGGGGAGCGGAACAGGTCCCCGGCACAGTTGGCCGTCACCCGCAGCAGCCACGCCTTCTGGTGCTCCTGATCCCGGAAGGCCGGGGCGGCGCGCACCAGGCGGAGAAAGACCTCCTGGGTCACATCCTCTGCGTCGTCCCTCTGGCCCGTCCGGGCGTAGGCCAGACGGTATACCATGGAGCCGTACTGCTCCACCACCTGCCGGGCCTCCTCTCGGTCCATCGCCGTCACCTCCTTGTCCCTTCTACTCTATACACATTCCACCTTTCCGAAAGGTTACCACACCTGCGCAAAAAATGCGCGCCCCGCAGAAGCGGGGCGCGCGGCCTGGGACATGGGGTCAGGCGGGGAGCTCGCTGAGCCAGCGGCCCGGCGCGGCGGTGTCGTCGGCGTTCAGGGGGATGAACCAGTATTGCAGGGCGATACCGGTGACCTCTGCCGGGTCCACCGGCTCGGCAAAGCTCCAGTACCGGCTGACCGGGCCCTCCATGCCGTTGGTGGCGCCGCCCCCCTCCATCTCGGGGTGCAGCACCGTCCCGTCGGCCAGGCAGACCGCCAGGTCCCCGCTGAAGCCGTTGGGGCCCCCGGCGTACAGGGCCACCCCCAGAGCGGACAGCTCCAGGCGCTCCAGCTCCACGCCGTTGACGGCGCCGCTCAGGGCAATACTGCGCACCTCCTGCCGCTCCGGGTCAAAGGGGATGTGCCAGCTCTCGTCGCTCAGGCCCTCCGAACCGGCGGCCAGATCCAGGACCACCAGCTCCAGCCGGGTATTCTCCCCGGGGATGACGCCCCAGGTGGTGAACTCCAGAAGGGCTGTACCGGTCTCCGGGTCATACCCCACGCAGTGGGCCTCGTGGGTGCAGCTGCTGATCCCGATGCCCTCTGCCATAGTCTCCGGCTGAATGACCCCCATCACATTCAGGTCTCCGCTCAGCCGGTCCCCCTCCAGGTCCCGGGCCTCGGCGTACACCTGGATCTTGGTGTGGTCGGCCAGAGCGGAGATGATCCGGATCTCGATGCCGTTTTCCACCGCGCAGGCCTCCACCGGCTTGGCGTAGTCGGTGTATTTTCCCTGTGCCGCCTCCAGCATCTGCCGCAGGGTGGGGGACAGAGCCAGGGCCGACACGATACACAGGGCGCACACCGCCGCGGCCACCAGCACTGTCCGGCCCACCCGGCGAGTGCGCCGGGCCTGGGCGGGCAAGTCGCTGAGCCTTTCTTCCAAATGTTCCTCAAAGCCCGGCGGCAGAGGTGTCTCCTCCGTCCGGGCCCGCATTTTGAGTTTCTCATCCAGCTTCATGGGGAATCCTCCTCTCCCAGCATGGCGCGCAGCTTCTCCCGAGCCCGGCTGAGCCGGGACTTCACGGTCCCCTGAGGGACGTGGAGTTGGCGGGCGATCTGCGCCACCGTCCAATCCTCGTAGTAAAAGAGGGTCACCACGCTCCGCTGCTCCTCCGGCAGGCGGCACACCGCGTCCCACAGGGTGGGGGCCGGGTCGTGGTACTCCCCCGCCACCCCTTCCAGATCCTCCAGGCAGGTCACCCGCCCGGTGCGGCGGTGCTGGGCCCGGGCACAGTTGACCGTGATCTTCACCAGCCAGGCCCGGGCCGCATTTTGGTCCCGCAGCCTGGGAAAGGCCTGCCAGGCCAGCAGCACCGCCTCCCCCACCGCGTCCTCCGCATCGGCGTCGCAGGACAGCAGGGACCGGGCGGCCCGGTACATGGCCCGGCTGTGTTCGGTCACCAGGGCGGCAAAGGCCGACCGGCGCTCCGGTGCGGGGGTCTGTTGTTCGTTCATGGCATTCACCTCATCTTTTGTCCGGACACTTGATAGATGCACGGGAGGCCCGTCGGGTTCCATCCTCTTTTCTTTTTTTCGCCGCTCTGGTAGAATAGGCCTAAAAAGGAGGGAACGCCATGGGAGAGCTGCTGCTGTTCGGCCGCCCCGACCCGGCGGAGCTGGATCGGGAGCAGGTGCTGGCCTGTCTGGAATCGGTGCGTACCGCCATCGCCCAGCTGGACGTGGAGGAGCCGGAGGACATGGAGAGCGAGGCGTACGACCAGTGGGGCGACCGGCACGAGGAGCTGGAGGACTGGCTGGACGAGTTGATGGACCGTCTGGACGAGCTGGACGGATAAATGAAGACCGGCGGGGTGCTGAAAATTCAGCGCCCCGCCGGTCGTTCAGGTCTGTCCCAACCGCTCTCCCGCCAGAGCCATCTGCTCCGCCGTGGGGGTGAAGTCCAGGCTCAGGGCCACCAGCCGGTCCGGCCAGCACAGGAGGTAGCGGTTCTTGGCCTCCCCGCCCAGGGTGAGCCGGTAGGCCGCCTGGGCGCCCCAGGGCGCGGGGTCGCAGGGCTCATACACATAGCGGAATTCTGGCTCATCAAAGCTCCATTCCTCGTACTCCTGTAACATCTCGTCCAGACACAGGCCGTAGAAGGGCGGGCATTTCACCTCCACCAGGGTGTACTCCAGCCCGGGCAGGATCTCCCCCTCCTGCCAGCGGAAGTACTGGCTCACCTCCAGCTTGGAGAGGAAAATGGTCTCGCCCAGTCTGGTGTTGGTGACATACTTCCCCTCCACGCCGGTGAGCGCCTGCATCTGGAGAGGCGGCTCCACCCCGCTCTCGCTGGAAAAGGCCCCGCTGCGCACCCCGGACAACAGCATGGCGGTCAGCACGCCCCAC
>DYBS01000177.1 GCA_019418525.1 Clostridiales bacterium | reverse complement strand
GGGCGGAGAGGTAGTCGATCTCCCCGGCGTGGTTCATGCCCAGCTCCAGCACGGCGATCTCATATTCATGGTTCAGCCGCAGCAGCGTCATGGGCACGCCGATGTCGTTGTTGAGGTTCCCCTCGGTCTTGAGGACCTTGAACTTCTCCCCCAGCACGGCGGCCACCATGTCCTTCGTGGTGGTCTTGCCCACTGAGCCGGTGATGGCCACCACCGGGATGGAGAATTTGTTCTTGTAGTGCTTGGCCAGGTCCCTCAGGGCCCGGGTGGTGTTGGGCACCTTGATATAAAACTTGCCGGGCAGGTAGCTCTCCCGCTCCCGCTGGGTGAAGCACCCGGCGGCGCCCCCCTCCAAAGCGGCGTTGATATAGGCGTGGCCGTCAAAGCGCTCCCCGGACAGGGGCACGAACAGAGACCCCTCATGGATGGTGCGGCTGTCGGTCTCCACCCGGGCGATGGTCCGGTCCAGGTCGTCAAACTCGCCCAGCATCCGGCCTCCCACCACGTCCAGGATCTCACGTATGGTCATCGGCTCCATGCAGCAACTCTCTCCTTTGTTATTTCCCCTGCTTCCGGGCCGCCAGCGAGGCGTCCACGATCCTCTGACACAGGGTGTCGTAATCCACGCCCACCACAGCGGCCTCCTGGGGCAGCAGGCTGGTAGCAGTCATGCCCGGCAGGGTGTTGACCTCCAGGAACCACACATTGCCCTCTTTGTCCAGGATGAAGTCGCTGCGGGAGTAGGCCACCAGGCCCAGCAACTCGTGGACTTTACGGGCAGCGGCGCGCATCTTGGCGTCGGCCTCCCCGTCAATGTCCGCCGGGCAGATCTCCCGGGAGGCACCGGCCAGGTACTTGTTCTTGTAGTCGTAGAAGCCTACATTGGGGATGATCTCGATGGGGGGCAGGCTCTCCCCCTCCAGCACGCCGCAGGAGAAATCTCTCCCCTCCACGAACTGCTCCACCAGCACCTGATCGGTGACGGCGGCACAAGCGGTGAGCGCCTGGTGCAGCTCCGCACCGGTGTGGCACAGGTATACGCCCACCGACGAGCCGCCGTTGGGCACCTTCACCACGCAGGGGGCGGGCTCCTCCGCCTCCAGCGCGGCCATGCGCTCCTCGGTCAGGCGGACGGTCTGCCACTTGGGGGTGAGTACCCCGGTCCCGGCCAGCACAGCCTTGGTAAAGCACTTATCCATGGCGATGGCGCTGCCCAGATAGCCCGAGCCGGTGTAGGGGATGCCCAGCATATCAAAGGTGGCCTGGAGCCGGCCGTCCTCCCCGTTGGCCCCGTGGAGGGCGATAAACACCAGGTCCGCCATGCGGCAGGCCTCCAGCACGCCGGGGCCCAGCAGACTGGCGCTCCGGTCCTTCCGGGAGGCGCGCACCACTTCCAAGTCCGTCTCCTGCTCCTTGCTGTTGGGGTCAGGCAGGGGGGGCGGCAGGCGGAACAGATCCTCCACCGGGTGGGGGTAGTCCTCCAGCCCCAGGAACAGGTCCACCACCACCGCATCGTGGCCCCGACGGCGCAGGGCCTCACACACCATGGCGCCGGTGGAGAAGGAGACATTCCGCTCCGTGCTCAGCCCGCCGGCCAAAACAACGATCTTCATACATTCGCACCTCTGCAAAACGGTTTCTTCCGGCATAGCAAAATATGCATGTGTGGTTGATTATAGCATACTGCCGGACAAGACACAATGAAAAAAGTACCTTTTTCCCACTTCGGACACAAAACCGGGCGCGCCACCCGGTTTGTGTCCGACGGCGCGCCCGGTCCGGGCAGCTCTTCTGAATCAGCCGTCCATGGCCAGAGCCGCGGCCTTGATGGCGGCCATGGCCTGGTCGATGCCCACACGGCTGTTCACACACAGATCGTAATTGCCCATATCGCCCCACTTGCGGCCCACAAAGTGGCTGTAATAGGAGGCCCGGTAGCGGTCCTGCTGCTTGACGTAGCTCTCCACATTGGACGCGTCCACCCCGTACTCCTCCCGGGCACGGCGGACCCGCTGCTCCAGCGGCGCCTGGACAAAGACCCGCAGGCAGTGCGGATGATCCTCCAGCACATAGTCGGCGCACCGGCCCACGATGACGCAGGGGTGCTTCGCCACGTCCTGGATGTACTTGCACTGGGCCACAAAGACCTGATCCGGCAGGGGCATGGTCTGGGTCATGCTGTACAGGTCAAAGAGGAAGCTGCCGGTGGGACGGGCCTCGGTCTGGCGAATGTACTGCTCCGTCAGGCCGGTCTGCTCCGACACCTTCTGAATGATCTCCTTGTCATAGAAGGGCACACCCAGCTCCTCGGAGAGACGCCGGGCCAGGATGCGCCCGCCGGACCCGTACTGACGGCTGATGGTGATGACAAGTTGTTTCATGTTCGCTGCCTCCTTTGTTCCCCGAATGATTCCAGTCTATGCTTATTTCGCGTAATAGTTGATGAGACAACCGGCCAAAATGATATCTCTTTCTTCTTTCGTGATACCCGGCAGAGTGAGGGTGACGTTCTTCTCCTCCCCGTTCTGGATGAGGGTGGCGGGGATGGACTCGTCCCCCCGCTCCAGAGCGGCGCGGACGCCGGGGATGTACAGCTGATCGCCGGGCTGGATGTTCCAGTCCTTCACATCGGCGGCCTGGAAGGGCAGCATGCCCCAGTTGACCACGTTGGAGCGGTAGCGCTTGGTGGCAAACTCGGCGCACACGTTGGCGCAGCCGCCCAGCACCCGCTGGCAGGAGGCGGCCTGCTCCCGGGCGGAGCCGTCTCCGGGCTTCAGGGCCATGACGAAGGAGCCCAGGCCCGTGGTCTTGGGGTCGTGGCCCAGGAGGGCTTCGGTCCCCTCCCCGGCCCGGCGCTTCCGCTCTTCGGCCAGGACGGCCTTGGCCCGGGACACATACTGCGGGTCCTTCCGGGACAGGGCGAACTCGCTCAGGCGCAGGGGGTTGGAGCGGTAGGACGAGGTCTCGCCGGAGGGGATCAGCTCGTCGGTGGTGGTGACGGGGTCGTAGATGGCCGCCGCCGCGGTGAGCAGCAGGTTCTCCGGCAGGGCGATCTGCTCCGGCCAGTCGGCGATGTTGGGGCCGTAGACCAGCTCGGTGTCCGGCTGGGGCTTGCCCACGCCGAAGTAGACCCGGGCCTTGTAGGCCGAATCGTCATAGGCCCAGTTCTCCTCCGGCCGGTCGGCGGGCACGTCGGGCAGCTCGTCAGCGGCGGTGAGGACACCGTGGTTGAGGGCGGTGGCGGCGATGCTCCGGGCGTCCATGAGGGCCACGTAGGAGATCTGGTTGTCGCCGGGCTTGGAGCCCTCCCGGTTGGGGAAGTTGCGGGTGGAGTGGCGGATGGAGAAGGCCCCGTTGGCGGGCACGTCGCCCGCGCCGAAGCAGGGTCCGCAGAAGCAGGAGCGGGTGGACGCGCCGGAGGCCATCAGAGAGGCGATATAGCCCTTCTTGGTCAGCTCCAGGTTGATGGGCATAGAGCCGGGGTAGCAGGACAGCCAGAAGGCGTCGGAGCCGATGGGCTGGCCCTTCAGGATCTCAGCGGCCCGGACCAGGTTCTGATAAATGCCGCCGGAGCAGCCGGCGATGACGCCCTGGTCCACGTGGAATTTTCCGTCCACGATCTTATTGGCGAGGGGAGCGGCGTTCTTCACGCCCAGCTGCTCCGCTGCGTCCACGTCCACCTGGTGGAGAAGGTCGGCCATGTTGGCCTTGAACTCCTTGATGGTGTAGGCGTTGGAGGGATGGAACGGCAGGGCGATCATGGGCTCCACGGTGGAGAGGTCCACCTCCACCACGCCGTCGTAGTAAGCGCCGTCGGCGGGAGCCTGGGCCTTGAACTGGTCCCCCCGGCCCAGAGCGGTCAGGTGGGCCTTGGTGTACTCGTCCGTGGACCACACCGAGGACAGGCAGGCCGTCTCGGTGGTCATCACGTCGATGCCGGAGCGGTAGTCCATGGAGAGGTTGGCCACGCCGGGGCCGAAGAACTCCATGACGGCGTTCTTCACCACGCCCTCCTTGAAGGTGGCGCCGATGAGAGCCAGGGCCACATCCTGAGGGCCCACGCCGGGGTGGGGCGCGCCGGTGAGATAGATGGCAATCACTTTGGGATAGGCGATGTCGTAGGTCTTGCACAGCAGCTGCCGGGCCAGCTCCGGGCCGCCCTCGCCGATGGCCATGGTGCCGTAGGCGCCGTAGCGAGTGTGGGAGTCGGAGCCCAGGATCATCTTCCCCGGGGCGGCGTACCGCTCGCGCATGTAGGAGTGGATGACCGCCTGGTGGGCGGGGACGAACTCGCCGCCGTACTTCTTGGCCGCCGAGAGGCCGAACACATGGTCATCCTCGTTGATGGTGCCGCCCACGGCGCACAGGGAGTTGTGGCAGTTGGTGAGCACATAGGGCAGCGGGAACTCCTTCAGGCCCGAGGCCCGGGCGGTCTGGATGATGCCCACATAGGTGATGTCGTGGGAAGCCATGGCGTCAAAGCGGATGGCCAGACGGTCCATGCCGTCCAGGGTATTGTGGGCCTTCAGGATGCCGTAGGCCATGGTGCCGGCCTTGGCCGCCTCCGGGGCGGGGAGACCGGCGGCCGCCCCCTCCTCCGTGGAGAGGAACGCACCGTTTTTGTAATAGACGCCGCAGCGCTGAATCTGGATCATAGGCGGATTACCTCCATAAAAATCGGCAATCGGCGGAGAAAGCCCCTCCGCCAGATTGGTATTGCACACAGGGATGGATATTTCTTGTATATTGTACCAATTCACATTGCCGAGCGCAAGTCCTCTCGTCAAATCTTTCGTGTCGGACACTGTTACATTTTAAATTTATGTTAACTATTTTATCCCGATTCGGTTGACGAAATGGGGGAAGTAGGGTAAAATAAGGTCGATTCCCATTTTTAAGACCCGAAGGAGCCCTGCCATGAAACGTACGTGTCTGTCCCTCATGTTCCTCATTC
>DYBS01000176.1 GCA_019418525.1 Clostridiales bacterium | reverse complement strand
ATATTGAATATAACATAAATAAAATGAAAGTCAAGTATAAAAAAGAGGTGCGGCTTTTTAGCCGCACCTCTTTTTGAGCTTACAGGCCCAGGGTGTCCGCCAAGTCGTCCTTCATGTGGTCCATCTTGCGGACGGCACGCCGGGCCATCCGGCGCACGTCGGGGCTCTGCATGCTCTTGGCGGTCACCGCCATACCGATGGCGGCGCCCGCCAGCACGCCAAGGCCCATCCCTTCCAGAAACGCATGCTTCGTCATATTGCTTCGCTCCCTTCTGCATCAGCGTCCGCTGTTATTATTGCCGGAAACGCAGAAAAATCCGTTGCTAAAAACTGTGTTTCAAGGTATAATGTATGCGGTATGATACGGTTCAATTTGTGGAGGGGACGGGGGTGGACCTGTACCCTTTTTTGCTGTGCTCTGCATGGCGGTTTGGAACGGTTTCAATGTGAAAGGAGTGATTTCGTGAAGCTGCTGATACGGCAGGGACGGCTGGTTGACCCGGTTGGGGGCATCGGCGGGATTATGGATGTGCTGGTTGAGGACGGAAAGGTAGCGGTCATCGGGAGCAACATCAACGAGCCCGACGCCCGGGTGATCGATGCCCGGGGACTGACCGTGTGCGCCGGGCTGGTGGATATGCATGTACATCTGCGGGAGCCCGGCTTTGAATATAAAGAGACCATCGAGACCGGCGCGGCGGCCGCGGCCCATGGGGGCTTTACCTCCATTGCCTGTATGCCCAACACCCGCCCGGCCACCGACAGCCCGGAGCAGATTGCATTTGTAAAGCAGAGGGCGGCGGAGGCCTGCGGCGTCCATGTCTGGCCCATCGGGGCGGTGACCCGGGGACAGCAGGGGCAGGAGCTCACCGACTTTGAGGCCCTGAAGGGCGCGGGGGCGGTGGCCCTGTCCGACGATGGGGTGCCGGTCCAGAATGCCAATTTAATGCGGGACGGCCTGATCCTGGCCCACCGGCAAAACCTGACGATTCTCTCCCACTGTGAGGACGCCGACATGGTGAAGAACTACGCGGTCAACGAGGGGCGTATCTCCCGCCAGCTCCGGCTGGCTGGCCGGCCGGCCATCGCCGAGGAGCTGATGGTGGCCCGGGATGCCATGCTGGCGGAGGAGACCGGCGGGGCGGTGCACATCTGCCACATCTCCACCGCCAAATCGGTGGCCCTGGTGCGGCGGTACAAGCGCAAGGGCGTACAGATCACCTGTGAGACCTGCCCTCAGTATTTCAGTCTCACCGAGGACGAGATTTTAGCCCAGGGCGCCCTGGCACGGGTAAACCCGCCCCTGCGCACCAAGGCGGACGTGGAGGCCATTATCGAGGGATTGAAGGACGGCACCATTGACGCCATCGCCACCGACCACGCCCCCCACTCCGCTGAGGAAAAGACCCGGCCCCTGACCGACGCCCCCAGCGGCATGGTGGGCCTGGAGACCGCCCTTGCTGTGGCGCTGACCTACCTCTACCACACGGGCGAGATGGCCCTGTCCGACATCCTGCGCCGGATGACCATCAACCCGGCCTGCATCCTGCGCCTGCCCACCAAGGGGCGGCTGGCCATCGGCTCGGACGGCGACGTGGTGATCTTCGATCCCGACGAGGCGTGGACGGTGGACCCCAACCGCTTCGCCTCCAAGGGACGCAACACCCCCTTTGCGGGAAAGACCCTGCGGGGGAAAGTGAAATATACGATTGTAGGCGGCGAGATCGTCTACTGGGAAGGAGAATGAGCGCGATGTCCTTTGATGTATTGCAGGAGAAGATTATCCGTATGAAAAACCCCACGGTGGTGGGGCTGGACCCCAAGCCCGAGTATGTGCCGGAGCACATCCGCAAGGCGTCCTATGAGCAGTTCGGCGAGACCTTCGAGGGGGCGGCCGACGCCATTTTCCAGTTCAACAAGGGCCTCATCGACGCCCTGTGTGATATTGTACCTGCCGTAAAGCCCCAGTCCGCCTACTATGAGCGCCTGGGCTGGCCGGGCATGTCCATGCTGGAAAAGACCATCCGCTACGCCCACGAGAAGGGCATGTACGTCATCGCCGACATCAAGCGGGGGGACATCGGCTCCACGGCGGAGGCCTACGCCGACGCCTGGCTGGGAGTCACCAAGGTGGGGGAGGCCCTCTGCGGGGGCTTCAACGCCGACTGCGTCACCCTCAACGGCTACATGGGCGCGGACAGCGTCAACCCCTTCCTAAAGGTGGCGGGGGAGCGGGACAAGAGCGTGTTTATCCTGGCCAAGACCTCCAACCCCGGCTCCGGTGAGCTCCAGAACGTGGCCGCCGGGGAGGGAGACACCGTCTACGGCCTTATGGCCGACCTCATTGAGAAGTGGGGAGCCGGCACTGAAGGGAAGCACGGCTATACCCGGGCCGGCGCGGTGGCCGGGGCTACTTATCCGGAGGAGCTACAGAAGCTCCGCGCCCGGATGCCCCACACCTTCCTGCTGGTGCCCGGCTACGGGGCCCAGGGCGGCACCGCCGAGGATGTACAGTATGCCTTCCAGGAGAATGGCCGGGGTGCCGTCGTCAACTCCTCCCGGGGCATCATCTGTGCCTGGCAGAAGACGGGCAAAAACGGCGCGGACTACCAAGAGGCCGCCCGCGCCGCCGCAATCGCCATGCGGGACGACATCTGCCGGTTTATCGCCATCCAGTAAACCAAGGAAACAGAGGGGGACACACCCATGCCAATACAAAAGCTCTGTACCGTCGCAGAGGCGGTGCGCCTCAATGAATTTGCCTGCTCCCTCACCCTGGAGGCGGAGGGGATGGAGCCCCAGGGGCCGGATCAGTTTGTCCATGTGAAGTGCGGCCACAGCCGCCTGCTCCGCCGCCCCATCTCCATCTGCGACTGGGGGAAGAACCGGTTGCGCATCGTCTTTGAGGTGCGCGGGGAGGGCACCGAGTGGCTCGCCCGCCGGAAAGCGGGGGACACCCTGGACGTACTGGGCCCCCTGGGCTGCGGCTTCCAAGTGGAGCGAGAGGCCCGCTGCCTCCTGGTGGGGGGCGGCATCGGCGTCCCCCCCATGCTGGGCTGCGCCAAGTGGACGGCGGGGCAGAGCACCGCCGTACTGGGCTTCCGGTCGGCAGACCGTGCCATGCTGACCGAGGAATTTCAGAAATGCTGTAAAGATGTTTTGCTTTGCAGTGATGATGGAAGCCTAGGACAGAAAGGCTTTGTGGATGCTCAGGTGCGGGCTGTTCTTGAAAAGGATAAAAACTTTACAGCGGTTTTGGCCTGCGGCCCCAAGCCCATGCTGAAAAACGTGGCTGCCGTGGCGGCGGAATACGGCGTACCCTGTCAGGTGTCCATGGAAGAGCGGATGGCCTGCGGCGTGGGGGCCTGCCTGGGCTGCGCCATCCAGATGGCCGACGGCACCATGAAGCACGTGTGCAAGGACGGCCCGGTGTTTGACGCGGAGGAGGTGGAGTGGAATGTCTAAGGTGGATCAGTCCGTGGTGCTGGCCGGGGTGCGGATGAAAAACCCCGTGGTGGTGGCCTCCGGCACGTTCGGTTTCGGCCGGGAGTACGGCCGGTTTTATGATTTGAGCGAGCTGGGCGGCATCTGCTGCAAGGGTCTGACCCTCTGCCGCCGGGAGGGCAACCCGCCCCCCCGCATCGCGGAGACCCCCATGGGCATCCTCAACTCCGTGGGCCTCCAGAATCCCGGAGTGGACGCCTTTATCGCGGAAGAGCTGCCCGAGCTGAGAAAGCATGATCTGGCGGTAATCGCCAACATCTCGGGCAATACCCCGGAGGAATACGGCGTCATGTGCGAAAAGCTCTCCGCCGCTGGGGTGGACATGATCGAGGTCAACATCTCCTGCCCCAACGTGAAGGCGGGCGGCCTGGCCTATGGCACCAAGCCGGAGCTGGCCGCCGAGGTGACAGCGGTGGCCAAGGCCCACGCCGGGAGAGTACCGGTGATGGTGAAGCTCTCCCCCAACGTCACCGACGTCACCGAGATCGCCCGGGCCGTGGCGGACGCGGGGGCGGACGCCCTGTCCCTCATCAACACCCTGCGGGGGATGCGCATCGACGTGAACACCCGCCGGCCCATTTTGAAGATGAACACCGGCGGCCTGTCCGGACCCGCCGTGCTCCCGGTGGCGGTGCGCATGGTGTGGGAGGTGGCCCAGGCCGTGAAGCTGCCCATCCTGGGCATGGGCGGCGTAGCCAAGGGGGAGGACGCGGCCCAGCTCCTGTTGGCCGGGGCCTCCGCCGTGGCGGTGGGCACCGCCTGCTTTGACGATCCCTATGCCCCCATCAAGGTGCGGGACGGCCTGGCGTCCCTGGCGGAGCGCCAGGGGCTGAACAAGGTATCCGACTTTACCGGGGCGGTCGTGCCATGGTGAATGGAGGTGCGCGCCGATGGAGCGGAACACCTGTTATCTGAACCTGTCCGTGGCGGAGGCGGCCCGCACCGTGTCCGAGCTGGTGGAACGTGCGGGGCTGTCCAGCCGGATGGTGGATTGCCATGAGCTGCGCCAGGGCGAGAATCTCTGTGGCATGGTGCTGCTTTTTGAAAAGTACTTTCTCCGCATGGGCAGCCGCCTCACCCTGACGGCGGTGCTGGACAACCTGGAGGGGCGCACCCGGCTCTACTGGACGGTCACCGGCGGGGCGGGAATGCTCCGGCAGAGCGGAGACAGCAAGACAGCGGCGGAGGAGTACAGCGAGGCCCTGCGGGAGAAGCTGTTCTCCTATCTGGACGGCTGAAGGCGGGAGGGAAAAAGATGGAGGATTCGTATTCTGTCTCCCTGGGACTGCGGGAGTGCGGGGAAGCCATCCATGCGGCGGTGACCGACAGCGTCACCGGGGAGCTGGTTGACCACTATGAGCTCACCCACCCGGGCGGCGGCACCTGTGTGGTGGCGGTCTATGAGAAGCACTACTACCGGGCGGGCAACCGGCTCACCCTCACCGTGGTTCTGGACGACTTTACCGGCCGAACCCGCGTCCACTGTATCAGCGGCGGCGGGGGCGAGGGGCTGTTCCGCTTCGACTGGGGG
>DYBS01000175.1:4492-5073 GCA_019418525.1 Clostridiales bacterium | reverse complement strand
TCAACCGCCTGGACCGCTACACCTGCTCCGCCTCCGCCAACTCCATGCGCTGGATCGCCGCCGACGAGACCGACGTGTCCAAGGCCGTGTTCGGCGGCGTGCAGATGTACTGGGCCGCCGAGGGCGCCGCGGTGAACGCCAGCAAGCCCCAGTTCCGGGAGATGAAGATGGACCTGGAGAAGATGATGGGCTTCCTCTACTGCACCGATGAGATGCTGGAGGACGCCGCCTTCCTCTCCAGCTTCGCCGCCAACTCCTTCACCCTGGCCGGAGACCGGCTGCTCACCGAGGGGGTCATCTGCGGCGACGGCGTGGGCAAGCCCCTGGGCCTGCTCTACTCCAAGGCCCTGGTCACCGTGGCCAAGGAGGAAAGCCAGGGCGCCGGCACCTTCCTGGGCGCCAACGCCATCAAGATGCAGGCCCGCTCCATGCCCCGCAACCGGGAGCGCCTGGTGTGGCTGATGCACCCCGATGTGGAGGAGCAGCTGCCCACCCTGTCCATCCAGAGCGGCGAGGCTGCCAAGTTCCTCTGGAACCCCGAGGGCGGCCTGGGCAACTTCGACACCCAGCGGGTCCTCAAC
>DYBS01000175.1:0-4482 GCA_019418525.1 Clostridiales bacterium | reverse complement strand
AACAAGCCCGTCCTCTTTGAGGACAGCTGCTCCGCCCTGGGCAGCGCCGGCGACATCCTGCTGGTGGACCCCTACCAGTACATCCTGCTCACCAAGGGCACCGTCAAGCAGGACTGGTCCATCCATGTGGAGTTCCTCACCGACCAGAACTGCTTCCGGGTGGTGTACCGCTGCAACGGCGGCCCCAAGGTGAGCAAGCCCCTGACCATCAAGAACAGCGACAAGACCCGCAGCCCCTTTGTGGCGCTGGCGGCGCGGAAGTAAGAAGCGCGGAGGCGAGCGGAGCCGCGCGGATGGACCGGAGCGAGGGCGAGGGGAGGGCCGAAAGGCCCGGACACCAGCCCGAGACGGAGGGAAGCCGCGCGCAGCGCAGCCGCCGCAGCGTGACAATAAGAAGCGCAGAGCCGCCGAGCAGGGGAGCCTGGACCGGAGCGAGGGTGAGCGAAGGGCCACAAGGTGGCCCGGAGACCAAGCCCGAGCCGGAGGGAAGGCGACCCGGCCGTGAGGCGGGCAAAGCGTGACAATAAGGAGGAAATCGTATGAAGCGCATTTTTGAAGAGCTGGCCTGTGCCAATGTGTTCGCCCCCCAGTCCGTGGATGCGTCCACGGACAAGACCACCTCCTTTGTGGACGCCTCCGGCGTGGGCGAGATCGCGTTTTTCGTGTCCACCGCCGCCCTGGGCAAGGGTAAGACCCTTACGGTCACCCTGATGGGCTCCGAGGAGGAGGGCGGCGGCAGTGCCAAGGCCATCGGTGACGCCGTGGTGTTTACCGACAGCGTGGGCACCCAGCCCCAGCTGGCGGTGGTGAGCTACCGGGTTGACCCCGCCAATCCCCGCTATATCGGCCTCAAGTTCCAGCACAATGGCGACGCGGCGGTGGTCTGCTCCGCCCTGGCCGCGGCCGCAGGGCTCTACCGCCCCGCCGCCAACGGCTGGACCCTTGCGGTCTGATGCTGACCGAGAGCGAGCGGGCGGCGCTGCTGGCCTACTGCCGCCTGGAGGAGCCCAGCGCCGAGGAGCTGCTGGTGCTGGAGGGGTTGCATTCTGCCGCCGAGGAGTACATGGCAAATGCCGGAGTGGCGAAGCCCGCCGAGGGCACCTCCCGCCGGGCCCAGTACGACCTGTGCGTCCACAGCATGGTCCTGCTGGACTTTGACCAGCGGGATGCCCAGGTGAGCGGGACGGTGAGCGACAATCCGGCCTTCCGGCGGATGCTGACCCAGCTCAAGCTCACCGAGCCGGCAGGGGAGGAGGAGTGAGCATGGACGGCCACATCGACGCCGGAAAGCTGGACCAGCCCCTCAAGGTGCTGGAGCTGCGGGAGACCGGGAGCGGCGTCTGGGAGTGGGTCCCCCTCCGCACCGCCTGGGCCCAGGTGGAGCAGACCGCCAAGACGAACCTTTTCAGCAAGGTGGGCGTGGGCGCCCGGGACGCTGCCGTCGTCATCCGGCGGCAGTCCCTCACCCTCCACAACGCCCTGCGCTGGGGGGAGCGGCACCTGTTCCTCACTGCCATCACCCAGCGGGGGCGGGGCCACCTGGACGTGTCCGCCGCGCTGGTGACGGTGGACACGGTGCGCCTGCGGGAGGACGAGACCACCCAGGCCATGACCTTCCCCGGCGTACTGACCGAGAAATATGCCCGGCATGAGCAGGAGTGGCCCATGTCGGTCAATGAGCTGGGCCTGGTGCTGGTGACGCCCAAGCCCATTACCCTGCGCCCCGGCTGCCTGGTGGAGGCCCGGGGCGCGGCCTGGGAGGTGCTGGTCCCCCACGAGCTGGACGAGTACAAAAACGAGTATGAGATCGGGAGGAGGGCGGACCTGTGAGCCAGAAGGCCACCCTGGAGCGGAAGAAGATCCGGGAGTTCAACGAGTTCTGGGAGGACCTTTACAAGGCCTTTCCGGAGGCCCGGAGGCAGGCGGCGGAGACCATGGGCCAGGCGCTCCAGGGGGAAGTCAACGCCCGGATCGCCGCCGCCGACCTGGCGGGCGGGGCAAAGAGGACGGTCCAATCCTGGCAGGAGCTGCGCCTGGGCAGCGGCGGCGGATATGCCGCCGTGTCCCCCCGGAAGGGGACCGTCACCTCGGTGGACCGGGGAAGGCACGGCAGCAGAGTGCGGCAGCACACCTGGAAGGGCCAGCCGGTCACCGCCTTACAGGTCACCCGCTGGCTGGAACATGGCCACGGCGTCCGGAAGGCGGACACCAAGGGGGACTACAAATACAGCAAACGGCGCAGCCAGCGCTGGAGAGCCCTCCACAACGACAGTACCAACACAGACTATATCAAAGGCCGGATGTTCTACTCCTGGGCCAAAATGAAGGCCACCGACCTGGCGCTGGACGCGGCGGAGCGGGTGCTGGAGCGGATCTCGGACGAGGTGGACTACTGACATGATGAAACTGAACACGCTGATGGACGCGGTGAAGGGGGCCGTGGAGCGCGGCTTCCCCGGCGTGCCCGTCTATACCGACTACCTGCCCAAGGATTTCAAGCGCCCGTCCTTCGCCCTGGAGTGCCGGAAGGAGGAGACGGCCGACCTCAACATTGCCCTGGTGAAACGGACCGTCACCGTGGCGCTCACCTGTCTGGAGGCGGTCAACGACTACGGAGACAGCAGCCGGGAGGCCCTCAACGGGCGCATGGACGCCCTGGAGGACCTCTTCGCCCGGGGGTATCTCCAGGTGGAGGACCGGGCGGTGCAGGTCCAGACCAACCGCGGAACCGGCAATCCGGAGTTTGCCGAGGTGCAGGCCGTCCTGACCTGGACCGACCAGCGGCCGGGCTGGCACGACCCGGAGGACCCCGACGACCCGGTGAGCGCCGGGGTGCCTCTCATGGAGGACTATCAGCTCACCGTGACCACAAAGGAGTGATGTTATGGCTACCACCATCGGCCTGCCGGTGCTGAAGATCGCCTTCGAGGCGGCGGCCCAGCAGGCGGCCAACCGCAGCAAAAAGGGCTATGTGGCCCTCTTCGTCCGGGATTCCTTCGCCCAGGGGGTCCACCTCCTGAGCAGCACCGCCCTCATCCCCGCCGGACTGGGGGAGGGGAACAAGAAGATCGTGGAGCAGGCCTTCCAGGGCACCGACCGGGGCGGCCCCAGCCTGGTGATCCTGGTGGTCATCGCCCCCGGCACCGAGGACACCACCGCCCTGGAGGGCGGCCTGAAGGCCATCGAGCAGTATTCCATCGACTACCTGGCCGGTCCCACCGACCTGACCGACGAGGAGAGCGCCAAGCTGGTGGAGTGGGTCAAGGCCCAGCGGGCGGCCTACCGCACCGTGAAGCTGGTCAAGCCCTGGAAAACGGCGGGCAGCGACGACATGGGCATCATCGAGCTGGACGAGACCGGCCTCACCGACGCCGGGGGCGAAGTGACGGCGGCGGCGTACTGCCCCCGCCTGGCCGGTGTGCTGGCGGGTATCCCCATGGGCATGAGCGCCACCTACGCCCCCCTCACCGAGCTCACCGCCGTCACCCCCCGCACCGCCGAGGAGCAGGCCCAGGCCATCCAGAACGGCAAGCTCATCCTCCTCCACGACGGCCTCAAGGCCAAGATCGCCCGGGCCGTCAACTCCCTGACCACCATCCCCCAGAACGGCAAGGAGGACTGGTGCAAGATCAAGGTGGTGGAGGGCATGGACCTCATCACCTACTACCTGCGCACCACCATCGAGGACAGCTACCTGGGCCGCTACCCCAACACCTATGACAACAAGCAGCTCCTGGTCACCGCCATCACCGACTACTTCCGCTATCTGGAGGGGGCTGGTGTCCTGGCCGCCGGCGAGAGCTACGCCCAGGTGGACTACGACCGCCAGCTCCAGTGGCTGAGCAGCCAGGGGGTGGACACCTCCTCCATGACCGAGCAGCAGGTGCTGGAGTACCAGACCGGCTCCTGGGTATTCCTCAAGTGCGGCGGCCGCCTGGTGGACGCCATGGAGGACTTCGAGCTGACCTTCAACAACCTGTAAGAGAGGAGCGAAAACGTGGCAAGGACCATCGACAGCGCCAAGCGCATCATCAACGGCACCTACGGCACGGTGTGGATCGACGGCGAGGTGATCGCCGAGTGTACCGCACTCCAGGCCAAGGTGGCCAAGAGCAAGCAGACGGTCAACCTGTGCGGCCAGTTCATGGACGACACCAAGGCCACCAACGGCACCGGCTCGGGCAGCCTGACCCTCTACAAGGTGGACAGCGGCTTTGCCCGGAAGCAGAGCGGCATCCAGGACGGCGTGGACCGCCGTTTCACCATCATCTCCAAGCTGAAGGACCCGGACAGCTACGGTGCAGAGCGGGTGGCGGTCTACAACGTCTCCTTCGACGACCTGACCCTGGCCGACTGGCAGGCCGCCACCATGGGCACGGTCACCGCGCCCTTTACCTTCAGCCGGTACGAGTACCTGGACGAGATCGAGGGGCAGTAAGAAGCGCGGAGCCACCGAGCAGGGGAGCCCGGACCGGAGCGAGG
>DYBS01000174.1 GCA_019418525.1 Clostridiales bacterium | reverse complement strand
CTCATAGACATTGCCGAAGGAGGCGCGCACGGGGAAGAAGCCGGTCAGACGGACGCTCTCGGGACCCTGGTTCTCGTCGTCGCACACGAAGCGGATGAACTCCTTGGCGGCCTCAACCTAGGCGTCGTCGCCGTTGTCGAAGATACCGAAGCCCCAGATGCCGCCGCACAGCTCGGGCACGCCGTCATCGGAGGGGAACGCCATGGCGTAGGGGGTGAACTGGACCTGGCTGGCGTACTGGCTCTCGTTGGAGGCGTTCCAGCAGAAGGTCACAGCAGCGGTGCCGTTGGCGAACTGCTGCAGCTCGTCGGCGGCCACGAAGGAGGCGTTGGCGTTCAGGGCCTGGGAGTCGACCATGCTCTTCAGCAGGGTCAGGGCCTCCACGTTCTCAGGAGAGTTGGCGGTGTACTCGGTGTGCTCGGCGTTGGTGTAAGTACCGGAGTAGAGGTTGTTCACCAGAGCGCGGGTGCCCTGGTCGCCGCCGGTGCCGCCGCAGTAGACGATACCAGGCACGGGAGCCAGGCCGGAGTCACGGATGGTCTCCATGGCCTTCACAAAGTTGTCGGTGGTCCAGGTGCGGTTCTCCAGATCCAGGTACTGGAGGGCGCCGGCCTGCTCAAAGAGCTCGTAGTTGATGGCCATGCAGTGGGTGGTCATGCACAGGGGGTACTCGTAGTACTTGCCGTCGGTGCCCTTACAGGCATTCACAACAGCCTCGCTGGTGGCGGAGATGTCGGCGGTGGCTTCCTCGGTCCACAGGTCGGACAGGTCCACCATCTTGCCGGCCGCGCCCCAGTTGGAGACCAGGCGCTCGGGACCCTCCATGATGATGTCGGGGGTGCCGCCGGAGGCGATGGCGGAGGTCACCTGGTTGTCGCCGTTCTGGTAGTCCAGAGTCTCGTAGGTCACCTTGATCTCAGGATGGACCTCGTTAAACGCGGCGATGATATCGGGCAACTTGGACTCAGTGCCGCCCCAGGAGCCGATGGGGTAGGTCCAGAGCTTGAGCTCCACCTCAGCAGCGGTGTCGCCGCCGGTGGAACCGGAGGGCTGGCTGCTGGGGGTGGTAGTGCCGCCGCCGCAGGCCACCAGGCTCAGGGACATACCGGCGGCCAGTGCAAGAGCCATTGCTTTGTTCCATCTTTTCATGTCATTAGTTCCTCCTCTATCCATGAATTCTTCAAATGCGCTGCCTTTGGATCAACGATCCGTTGTGTAGATTGTACAATCGTGGAACTCGTTTGTCAATAGTGGTTTTAAAAAAAATTTCTTTTCATTTTTCATTTGCAAGTTTTTTTCAAATCGTTTTGACAGAAAATTCCTCTTCCCTCCAGATCCCGCACGGGGATCACAGGTGCTTTTCCGACAGCGCCCGAGCCACTCGAGCCCGGTTATCCGCCGCCCCCTCCGGGTCCAGCCGGCACACCTCGTGGAACAGGATGTCCAGCAGAAAGAGCTGGGCCACCCGGGCCGCCACCGTCCCCAGCTGGGTGGGACTCTCGTTGGAGCCGCACTGGAGCACCACGTTGGCGTACACCGCCCCGGGAGACTTGGGGAAGCGGGTGATAAGGATGACCTTCGCCTGCCGCTCTCGGGCCAGCTTCAGTACATCCGTCAGGTCCCGGGTGGCGCCGGAGTAGGAGAAATAGAACACTACGTCCCGCTCGGTCAGCTGGGCGCAGCGGATGGATTGCAGATGAGAGTCCTGGATGGCAAAGAAGCCGGGCCGGATGGTGCCGAAGAGGTGGGCGGCCTCTTGGGCCATGATCATGGAGCCGCCCTGACCCATGCACAGCACCGTATCCGCTCCGAGCAGCATCTCCGCCGCCCGGTGGATCTCCTCGGGCCGGTTGAGACGCCCAGTCTGTACAATGGCCTCCACGTCGGTCTCCAGCAGCTCCTGGAAGGGGCTTTCTGCCCCTCCATCCTCCAGGACCCCCTCGCCCAGGGGGGAGCCTCCCCCCTGCCCGTTGACCGAATTGGCCACCGCCAGCTTGAAGGCGCTGTACCCCTTGTAGCCCATCCGGCGGCAGAAGCGTGAGATGGTGGCCTCGGCCACGCTGCACTTCTCCGCCAATTCGGAAATGGACATATACTGGGTCTGCCTCTGGTGCGCCACCACATAGTCCGCTACCCGCTTCTCGGCGCTGGTCAGCTGATAATACTCGTTATCCAGTTGTGCGAAAATGTTGCTGAATCGCATACTGCCGCCATCTCCTTTCCGCCCGCCGGAGGCGTTACTCTGCCAGGAGCTGCGCCAGCATGCCGTCCACCATGGACAGCATCCGGGGCAGATGGAAGGGGCCCTTAAAGGTGGAGCCCTTGGTGCTGGGCATGGTGGGCAGGCCGTCCCGGCGCAGGTAGCCGTACCACTCGCCGTACTCCCGGTCGGAGAAGTGCTCCTTGCAGTACTCCAGGGTCTGCTCGAATTTCTCCAGGTACTTCACGTCCCCAGTGTCCCGGAAGATCATCATGGAGGAGATGAGGATCTCGTCGTGGGGCCACCACAGCTTCATGTCGTGCTCATAGGCCTCGGTGGGCTTGCCCAGGCAATCGATGAAGTACAGCAGGCCGCCGTATTCCTTGTCCCAGCCGGCCTCAAAGGCCTGGTCGAAGATCTTGATGGCGGTGGCGTGGATCTTCGGGTCCTTGGCATAGTTGGCCGCCTCCATCAGGAACCAGGAGCACTCGATGTCATGGCCGGGGTTGACCACACGGCCCTCGGTGACGTCCAGGCGAGGGGTCCCGTCGGGGGCCACCGACTCCAGAGTACAGTGGAGGTCCGGCTTATAGTGGTACTTGAAGATGGTCTCCACACACTCCTGGGCCCGGTCGGCGTAGAGCTTCTGCCACTCGGGGTCCAGATCCACCCGGCGCAGCACGGAGGTGATATTCAGATAGATCATGGGGTCGGCCAGGGCGCGGCCGGTACGGGTGGTGGGGATGGTCTTGGGACCAAGGCCGGTGGGGTCCTTGATGAGGCCGTTATTGAGCTTGTAAATGAGCTCATAGGCCTCCCGGGCCCGGTCCAGGCATACGGTGTCGCCGGTGACGCCGTAGTACTCCGCATTGGCGATGGCATAGAAGCCCTCGCTGAAGCAGTAGCGGCGCTGGCGCAGGGGCTTGCCGTCGGCAGTGACGGTGAAGTACATGCGGTTGCCCGCCTCGCGGTTGATGCAGTGAGCCTCCATGAAGTCCAGGCAGCTCTTGCTGGCCTTCAGCCACTCGTCCTTCACGCCATATGCGTGGCAGAGGTAGGCGAACATCCAGGCGCAGCGGCCCTGCATCCAGACGCTCTTGTCGGTGGAGTAGATCTCACCCTTGCGGTCCAGGCAAGTGTAGACGCCGCCGTAGACCGGGTCCATGCCGTGCTTCAGCCAGAAATTGATGCAGATGTCCAGTTCCTCCGAGATCCAGTCCTTGTGTGCCTGCAGACGTGCTCTCATTTCCTGTTCCATGTTCATTCCAGCCTTCCTTATTTGTTTGAAATATCCAAAGGGAGCCGGGGGGATGCCCCTCCCTCTTTGTGTCGTATACATCATACCTTTGAAAGTATCTTTCCGTCAAGGCTATATTTGAAATATTTTTTCATTTTCTGCGTTTATGCCTTGACAGATGGAAAAAAACTGATAGCCTTATAGAGGGGGCGGCTTGCGGCGAAGTACCCAATGACCCCCTCATCTTATCATTAAGGAGGAGGATACCCGATGAAGCACCTTGGTATTGACGTATCCGTGAAACATCTTCCCGAGCTGGACCCCAACTACATCCCGCTCTTTTCCTTCTATGAATCCTTCCTGAAGGACGCTAAAAAGCCACTGGATATCGCTGTGGAGCGCTCCGGTGGCCAGGTGGCGGTGTACAAGACCTTCATCCACGGCACCCCCGACATGGCGGAGGCCGACCTCTACTATGTGGACCGCATCATCAAGACCCTGCTGTGGCTCAAGGGCGGCTTCAAGGTCTACATCGCCGGTGACCAGGCCATCTATGAGGCCATCCGCAAGGCCTACTCCAAGGACGGCTCCCGCGCCTTCGACGAGGACTTCATGGCCAATGTCTATGAGCAGCCCTTTGAGGTGGTGTACTGCGACGCCGTGCCCGCCGAGGTCAGCAAGTCCGAGGCCGTGGGCCGCCACATGAACGGCTGCCGCATCGGCTTCGACGCCGGCGGAAGCGACCGGAAGGTCTCCGCTGTCATTGACGGCGAGCCCGTTTTCTCCGAGGAAGTCGTGTGGTTCCCCAAGACCAACTCCGACCCCGACTATCACTTCCAGGGCATCGTGGACGCCTTCAAGTCCGCCGCCGCCCATATGCCCCGGGTGGACGCCATCGGTGTGTCCTCCGCCGGCATTTATATCGACAACCGCACCATGGTGGCTTCCCTGTTCCTGAAGGTGGGCAAGGAGGATTTTGACGCCAAGGTGAAGGACATCTACATCCGCGCCGCCAAGGAAATCGGCGATGTGCCCATCGTGGTGGCCAACGATGGCGACGTGTCCGCCCTGGCCGGCGCCATGAGCCTGGAGGAAAACAACGTCCTGGGCATCGCCATGGGCACCAGTGAGGCCGTGGGCTTCGTGGACGACAAGGGCAACATCACCGGCTGGCTCAATGAGTTGGCCTTCGTCCCCGTGGACGCCGCTCCCACCGCCATGGTGGACGAGTGGTCCGGCGACATCGGCTGCGGCGTGAAGTACTTCTCCCAGGATTCTGTCATCAAGCTGGCCCCTGCCGCCGGCATTGAGCTGGACGAGTCCCTCTCCCCCGCTGAGAAGCTGAAGGTGGTCCAGGGCCTGATGGAGAAGGACGACGACCGCGCCGCCGCCATTTACCGCTCCATCGGCGTGTATCTGGGCCACGCCCTGCGCCTCTACTACCACTTCTACGGCTTCAAGCACATCCTGCTGCTGGGCCGCGTCATGTCCGGCAAGGGCGGCGACATCGTCCTGGCCGAGGCCAAGAAGGTCCTGGCCGACGAGTATCCCGATATCGCTGCCAAGATCAACCCCACCCTCCCCGACGAGAAAGCCCGCCGGGTGGGACAGAGCGTGGCCGCCGCCTCTCTGCCCGAGTTCTAATCCAAAT
>DYBS01000173.1:4581-5116 GCA_019418525.1 Clostridiales bacterium | reverse complement strand
CCGCCTTACGATACCTCGTCATAGTCCACGTTCACTCCTTCCAGTTCTTCCAGGGTGACGGCCTCCCGCATGGCCACCTCCTTGGCCTGCTGGTACTTCACCAGGGCCTTGACCCGGTCCTTGATGGCCACCGCCAGAGCGCACAGCTCGGTCAGCTCCCACGCCCGGCACACGCCGCCGGTGGTGTTCCACTCCGGAGGCTGGCCGTCGATCTGCGCGGCAGCGATGGTGCCCATGAGCTGATTCTGCTTCTCCTGGGTAATAGAGTAGGTCTCCCCGTCCGTCCAGGTGATGGGGTGGGCCTCCAGGTACGCCCCCAGATCGTCCTTGCTCTGCTGGATGCGGGCGGCTTTCGCCTCGGCCAGGGCGGCCTCCAGCTCCTCCGGGGTGGGCGGCGCGGGGGTCCATGTATCCCCGATGTTAAACACCCGCTCGTCCGCGATGGCCCCGAACTCCGCGGGGTCCGCGCCGTCCTCCAGCACGATGGAGTTCAAAACCGTGTTGCTTTCGTCAAGAATGTAGTAGTACATCAGGA
>DYBS01000173.1:0-4571 GCA_019418525.1 Clostridiales bacterium | reverse complement strand
AAAAAATGATACCAGGCCCGCCATGTCCTCCCAGCGTCTCTTGTCTGTTAGATGAGTGTGTATTTATTGGGGCAATAAATCCACCGCCGCCGCCACCGCCGTATCCCGTTGCGGAATATCCGGTTGCTTTGTATACCTGGGCGTTCCATCCTCCATCATAAGCTCCATTGGTACTGTCACCACCCTGGCCTCCGTTTGGAGTTCCACCAGCGCCTCCATTAAAGGAAAAATCAGTGCCAGAACCACCTCCGCCGCCACCTACTTTGGGATAACTAGGGTCATCAAAAACTAGCACGGATGAATCCCTACCGGGATCGGCGGGGGTTACGTCTCCGCCATTGATGATTGCCCCATATCCTCCATAGCCTCCAATACCACCTGCACTAGACGAAACGCCCATAAACGATGATACCCCTGGCGAAGTAGGAGCGATTCTATTGATGTTACTATTACTTGATGCCGAAGCCTGCGCGCCTAGTCCCGCCGCTCCTACTGTTGCAGTATACGAGGTTTTGCAGTCCGGAATTAGATTGTACTTATTTACGGGAGCAGACCCATTTCCTCCTTTGCCTCCCGTTCTGCTAGGACTCTGCTGGTTCAAATTGTTAATTGTGATGTCGCCACCATGACCACCACCTACGCAACACACATCAACCCCGGTGACGTATGGCGAAAAACGGATGTCCTTTGTAGTAACCAATATGGACTTGTCTCCGCTCTGGGGCACGGAGCCGATGGCCAGGGCCACGTCTACGATCTCCCCGGCGGCCAGCTCCCGGGTCACGGCCGGGGCTGCCGGGAGGTCCTGATAGGCGGGCGTAGAGATGGAAACCTCCCCAGCCGGGGCGAACCCTACCGCCATACCGTTTACATCGGTATAGACCGTCCCCCCATCCAATCCCTCCAGACCGGTGACTTCGATGTCGGCCACCGCCGGGGCCCCAGCCACAGTGACGGCCACTTTCACCATGGCCAGCTGTTTGCTGACCAATAGCGTGGCAATGAACGCATCGTCCACGCTAGATCCCTCCGGAATCCCCATCAGGTCCGTGACGTTCTTGGAAACGTCCACCTGCTCCGCCGTCACCCCGTGGGGGTTGCTCTTGTCGTTGATATGTTCGGTCAGATTCTCCTGGACCTCTTCCGCGCTTCCGGCGGGGTCGTAGTCCATCTCCGGCAGCTGCTGGGCCGGGACCTTCCCGTCCTCATCCAGCCCGGCCAGCCCGCCCGGCTGGCCCTTCATGGCCTCCAGCTCCCCTGCGGTGAGGAAGGCCCCATCAGGATACTCCAGGGTGACCGGCGTGCCGTCGGCGATCGCCCAGGCCACCGGGAAGCGGTGGACGTCCAGGCCCTGCGCAATGGGTAGCACGGTCTGGGGCGCGTCGGAAAAGCAGGCGTAGAGGAAGAGAACAGGGCTGTCGTCCCCCACCCGGGCGAACACACCCAGCTCGGTGAGGGTGAAGCCCTGGACCAGTCCGCCGTTGAGGTCATTGCGGTACTCGCACAGCAGGGACACCTGGCTCCCCACGGTCCGGGGTGCGGAGCTGGTGCCCGCCGCCCGGCGCTCCACCAGGGCGGTGAGGGCCCGGGCTTCCTCCAGGCTCTCCACCGCGCCGGAGCCCACCTCCACCCCGGTGAGGGCGAGGGGCTGACCGGCGCTGGAGCGGGCCAGCAGGCCCCGTCCGGCGTCGGTGATAACAAATCCATACATACGATCTATCCCTCCAGTGCCGGGAGAACGGTCTCCCGGATGTTCCACAGTCCGGCTCCCACCATTGCGGCGGTGAGGAGCGCGGCCAGTTCGAAGGTAAAATACCAGTCCAGATGGGCGGGCTTGACCTCGTTGACGGCGGCGGTGATACCCGAAAGCTCGGTGGGGGTCTCGGCCAGGCCGGAGAGGACCACCTCGAAGCGGCTCTCCGCCGGGTGCTCCACCACCGCCACCTGGCCGGGGTCGTAGCCGTAGCCCGCCACCACCGAGGCGATGAGCTCCACCGTGGTGGTGCCCCGGCCCCGGAGCTTGGCCTTGACGCGGGCGCGCCGGGCCTCGTGGGAGAGGGTGGTGTCCACCGGCAGGCCGCACCAGCTCTCCCACCAGGCAAGGCCCCAGGTGGCGGTGTCCACCCAGAGCTGCCGGAGGAGGTCCTCCCGGTCCTCCCACAGCGCCTCCATCTGGGTGCCGATGGCCCGCTCCAGCTCGGCCACCGGGGTACTGTTCTGATAGTAGCCGGGCAGCGATTCGATGAGCGGCCTCATGCGGTCACCGTCACCTCCCCCAGGACGGGCACGGAAGCGGCGGGGATGGACAGGTTGGCCGTGCCGCCGTTGAGGGTGAGGGAGCTAAAATCCTCCACCCCGTCCAGGTTGAGGAGCATGGCCAGGAGCCGGTTATAGAGCATGGTGTAGGGCTGGTCCTCCTCCGGTCCGTAGTAGATCCGGCTGAACTTGGCGTCGATGAGGGTGCGGCGGTAGGCGTCCAGCTGCCCGGTCAGGGCCTCCTCCACCTGGGAGGCGGACACCCCGCTGAGCGTGACCTGGGCCGCCACGGTGATCTCCAGGGTCTGGGCGGCCGCCGCAGTCACCGCCGCGCCGATGGGGCGGCTCTCCTCCACGTGGGCGCGGACGGCCTCCACCATCTCCTCCGACGCCGGCGCGCCGGTGCTGTCCACCAGGGTGAGCCCCACCGTGCCGGGGCCCTGTGCCAGCTCCACCACCTTGGCCCAGCCCACGCCCTCCACCTCCAGGCACCACTGCTGGTACTGGTAGCCGTTGCCGCTGGTGGGGGGCCGCTGCACCCGCTCCCGGATGCGCTCCAGGAGGGCCGCGTCGCTCTCGGGGTCGGTGCCGCCCTGGGCGGCCTCGTTCCGGTAGGACGTGAGGCCGGTGAGGTTCACATACATCCGGTCGATGGTCCCCGCGTCCACGTTGTAGGCGCTCCCCACCTCCTGGGCCTGGAGCTGGCCGGAGCCGGTGCCGCCGCTCCCCAGGGTCACGGTCTCCTGAAGGGCAAAAGCCAGCCCCCCGGCGGTGAGGAACACCGTCCCGGCGGGGATCACCAGCCCGCCCTTGCCGGTGAAGGACATGGTGCAGCGGGCATAGGTCCCGGCCCGGCGGGTGATGGCGTAATACTGCTCCCCCACCTGGTCGATGTACGTCCCGCAGCTCTCGTCCGGGAAGAGCATGTCCGGCACGGCATCCAGGGACATGTAGCACTGGCTCAGCTGCTCGGCCACCGGGCCGGTCACGCCGTCGGCAAAGCCCCCGGCCAGGGCGGAGAGCCCTGTCCCCGCCCGGATCTCCCCCAGCATGGCGGCCTTGATGGCCTCGGGGGTCTTGTTCTCATACATGGATGGTCTCCTTTCCGTACACCGTGGTCAGCGCCACCTCCATGCGGAGGGTGGAGCCGTCGAAGCCGGTCACGCTGGCCCGGGCGGCGGTGATGTAGGGGCAGACGGTGAGGGCCTCCTGGACGTAGCGCACCGCCTCGCTGAGGCGGGTGTCCTGGCGGTAGTTCTGGCCGGTGAGGGCCAGCAGCTCACAGCCGTAGTCCCAGGTAAACACGCTCCAGCGGTACCGCTCGGTCATCACGGCCCGCCAGGCCCAGCTCTTCACCGCCTCCAGCCCGGAGACCAGCACCGGCTCCCCGCCGGAGAAGCGGGGCACTCCGGCGTCGTAGTCCATGGCCACGTCGGTGTAGAGGGGCAGCTCCTCCTCCGGCTCGGTGCCGGTGAAGAAGGGAAAGAGGGTTTTCATTGCCACACCGCCTTTCGGAGGATGTAATAGTCCTGTTGGTCGGCGCTCACCAGCACCAGCAGGGTGTCCCCGGCCCGCAGGAGGCCGTCGGAGCCGTCGTCCTCGGTCCAGGTGTAGGAGAGCTCCGGCGGCACGTGGACCCCCTCCCGGTCCAGGGACAGGCCCAGGCAGGTCACCAGCAGCTCCCCTCGCCCGGCCCGCTCCACTGTGCCGAAGGTCCAGCCCCCCAGGGCCTGACTCGTCCCGGACGGGCGCAGCGCCGCGCCCAGGGCGGCATACAGGTCGCTCATGTCACATCACTCCCCGCGGTGGTCTCGTTCATCAGGTTCCGGAAATTCAGCTCCAGCCGGCAGAAATACTGTCCGTTCTTGAAGGTGTGGGTGTCGCTGTCGATCCAGCACAGCCCCGCCGCGCCGGTGCGGTTGGCCCGGAGCACCACGGCGTTGCCGCTGATGAGCCCGGCATGGCCCAGGCACTCCACCGTCATGGTCTGCTGGAGCCCGTGGTCCTCCAGCCAGGCCTGGGCCTCTCCCCCGGCGTCCTCCCCGTCCCTCTGGGTGAGGACGTGCTGGAACTGGCCGAATTGGGCCACGCTCTCCTCGTCCCGCACGGTGCGGATGAGCTGTCCGGCGTCGGAGTAGATGGCCACCGCGTTCTGGAGGGAGGAGATGTCCTCGGTGATGCGCAGGGTCTGGAGGTTCTTCTCCGGCGCGATCTCCAGCGTGGCGGCGGTGGGCTTCTCCACCACCTCCAGCGCCCCGGCGCCGGTGAAGCGGGCCAGGTAGCGCCGTCCGTTCTGCTCCCCGGAGAGGGTGTAG
>DYBS01000172.1 GCA_019418525.1 Clostridiales bacterium | reverse complement strand
CTCCGGCTCCCACCAGGACGCCATCAACAAGGGCACCCGCTACATGGAGGAGAGCCACTCCCCCTACTGGGAGATCCCCTACCTGCCCATCGACCCCGCCGACGTGGGCCGCCAGTACGAGCCCATCATCCGCATCAACTCCCAGTCCGGCAAGGGCGGCGCTGCCTTCGTCATGCAGCGCTCCTTCGGCTTCGACCTGCCCAAGGCCATGCACCCCGAATTCGGCCACATCGTGCAGCTGGAGACCGACCGGGTGGGCACCGAGCTCAAGCCCGAGCGCATCTATGAGCTCTTCAAGCACGAGTACATCGACGCCACCACCCCCTACGAGCTGGTGCGCCACTCCTTCGCCGAGTTCACCGACGAGGAGGGCCACTCCCACGTCACCTTCGCCGGCACCATCCGCCACAAGGAGACCGTGTTCCAGGTCCAGGGCTCCGGCAACGGCCCCATCGACGCTTTCTTCAACGCCATCCACGGCCAGAAGATGGACCACTTCACCTTTGTGGACTACAAGGAGCACGCCATCAAGCAGGGCTCCGACTCTCAGGCCGTGGCCTACATCCACCTCCAGGATGAGGAGGGCCGGGACTGGTTCGGCGTGGGCATGAGCCACAACATCAACCTGGCGCCCCTCAAGGGCATCCTCTCCGCCATCAACCGCTGGTGGAGCCAGGGCCGCAAGAAGTAATTCCCACTCCCCCGGGCGGAGCCGCTGGCTCCGCCCGGCTTGCATTTTGGGCAAAAATAGGGTATGATTTGAAGGAATCAACGATGAGAGGCGAGAATCACATGAAATTTGTACTGGATAGTCATACCCACACCATCGCCAGCGGCCACGCGTACAGCACCATTCTGGAGATGGCCCGCACCGCCGCCGACAAGGGTCTGGAGCTGCTGTGCATCACCGACCACGCCCCCGGCATGGAGGGCACCACCTGCCGGGACTACTTTGCCAACATCCGGGTCATCGACCGGCAGCTCTTCGGCGTGCAGCTGATGGTGGGGTCTGAGCTGAATATCATGGACACCCAGGGCAGCGTGGACCTGGACAAGTCCCTGCTGCGGAAGCTGGACCTGGCTGTGGCCAGCCTGCACACCAAGTGCATCGCCCCCGGCGGCGACGCTGAGGGATACACCCACGCCCTGGTCAGCGCCATGCAGAACCCCTATGTCAACATCATCGGCCATCCCGACGACGGCCGTTATCCCCTGGACTACCCCACCCTGGTCCGCGCCGCCGGAGAGTACGGCGTACTGCTGGAGGTAAACAACAGCTCCCTCACCCCCGGCTGCTTCCGCGAAAATGCCCCCGTCCACTGCGCCGAGATGCTGCGCCTGTGTAAGCAGGAGGGTGTGCCCGTGGTAGTGGGCAGTGACGCCCACTTTGCCTCCTACGTGGGCAACCACCAGTACGCCCAGGCCCTCTTTGAGGAGCTGGACTTCCCCGAGGAGTTGGTGATGAACCGGGACGCCTCCGCCTTCCAGGCCTTCATCCGCGCCCACCACGCCAGAGCATAAGGGAACGGCCTTCCGCCCGCGGGCGGAAGGCCGTTTTTTACAGCTCCAGCTTCTGATAGTCCTCAATGAGGCAGCGCATGTCCGCCGTGAGGTGGTGGTTCTTCTCCCAGACCAGGCTGATCTGCACCGGGCTGGGGGGAGACAGCGGCACCCCCACCAGGTCCGGGAAATCGCACAGGGCGCTTTTGAGCAGAAAGCCGGTGGCGATACCCTGCCGGATCAGGTGGTGCATGGTGGAGAGCTGGTCGGTGGCGTGGATGATCTTCGGCTTTACCCCCGCCTCCTGGAACCGGCGCATGATGATCTCATAGTGGAAGAAGTTCTTCTGGAAGAGCACCAGGGGCTCGTCCTTCAGCTCCGCCATGGACACCGCCGGCCGCTCCGCCATGGGGTGGTCCCGGGGCACGCACCACACCGTCTCAGTGGACACCAGGGGCAGCGTGCAGAAGGCGTCCCCCAGTGGGGCGTTGTGGGTGACGAAGGAGATGTCCAGGGTCTTGTCCACCAGCCAGCGCAGCAGCACATTGCCGCCCCCCTCCTGGGTGGAGACCGTGATGTCCGGGTGCCGGGGACAGAAGTGGGTATAGAGGTGGGGCAGCAGAATGGAGGCCACCATGGGCGGGATGCCCAGCCGGATGGGGTAGTGGCGCTGGCTCAGGTCCCGCATGTGGGAGAGCACCTGGTCGGTCTGGACCAGCAGGCCGTCGGCCAGGGCCAGCAGCTCCTCCCCCTCCGGGGTGAGGACAAAGCCCTGGTACCGCCGCACCGTCAGCTTCAGGCCGAACTCGTGCTCCAGCTCCCGGATGGCGATGGAGACGGAGGGCTGTGAAATGTGCAGGGCCTCCGCCGCGCCGGTGATGCTGTGGTGCCGGCAGGCCGCCTGAAAATAGCGCAGCTGCTGTAAGGTCATGGGACCTCCCCCCTTTTCTTGTGCTCTATTATATAAAAATTTTTTATTGAGTTCAATTAAAACTATATTTGACAGCTCATCCCCCGATGTTCTATCATAGAGACAACCGTTATCAGATCCGCCGTCCGGCGTCATTTTACAAGGAGGTCATACTTATGGATTACGCAGCCGAGTCTCTGAAGAAGCACTATGAGTGGAAGGGCAAGCTGGAGGTCACTCCCCGCGCTTCCGTGGACAGCAAGGAGGCCCTCTCCCTGGCCTATACTCCCGGCGTGGCCCAGCCCTGTCTGGAGATCCAGAAGGACGTCAATAAGAGCTATGAGCTGACCCGCCGCTGGAACACCGTGGCCGTGGTCACCGACGGCACCGCCGTACTGGGCCTGGGCGACATCGGCCCCGAGGCCGGCATGCCCGTCATGGAGGGCAAGTGCGTCCTCTTCAAGGCCTTCGGCGACGTGGACGCCATCCCCCTGTGCGTCCGCTCCAAGGACGTGGACGAGATCGTCAAGACCGTGGCCCTGCTGGCCGGGTCCTTCGGCGGCGTGAACCTGGAGGACATCGCCGCCCCCCGCTGCTTTGAGATCGAGAAGAAGCTGAAGGAGCAGTGCGACATCCCCATCTTCCACGACGACCAGCACGGCACCGCCGTCATCACCCTGGCCGGCCTCCTCAACGCCCTGAAGGTAGTGGGCAAGAAGATCGAGGACGTGAAGATCGTCACCTCTGGCGCGGGCGCCGCCGGCATCGCCATCATCAAGCTCCTGATGAGCATGGGCCTCAAGAACGTCATCATGACTGACCGCACCGGCGCCATCTACGAGGGCCGGGAGGGTCTCAACCCCGTGAAGGAGGAGATGGCCAAGATCACCAACTTCAACCACGAGAAGGGCACTCTGGCTGAGGTCATCAAGGGCGCCGACGTGTTCATCGGCGTGTCCGCCCCCGGCACCCTCACCAAGGAGATGGTGCAGACCATGGCCAAGGACGCCATCATCTTCGCCTGCGCCAACCCCGTGCCCGAGATCTTCCCCGACGAGGCCAAGGCCGGCGGCGCCGCCGTGGTCTCCACCGGCCGCAGCGACTTCCCCAACCAGGTCAACAACGTCCTGGCCTTCCCCGGCATTTTCCGCGGCGCTCTGGATGTGCGGGCCAGCGACATCAACGACGCCATGAAGGTGGCCGCCGCTCGGGCCATCGCCGGGCTCGTGAGCGATGAGGAACTCAATGCCGACTACATCCTCCCCGCCGCCTTCGATCCCCGCGTCAAGGATGCCGTGGCCAAGGCCGTGGCTCAGGCCGCCCGGGACTCCGGCGTGGCCCGCATCTAAGTCTCCCCAGACGGGAGCCGCGCCGGCGGCAGACCTACCCGGCGCGGCTTTCCTTCGCGCAAGCGCAAAACGCGCCCGCCCCGAAGTTCGGGGCGGGCGCTGTTGCTTCTTTTCGTAACGATTAGCCGTTGACGGCGGCCTTGAGGGCCTCCACCCGGTCGGTGCGCTCCCAGGTCAGGTCCAGATCGGTGCGGCCGAAGTGGCCGTAGGCCGCCACCTGGCGGTAGATGGGCCGGCGCAGGTCCAGATCCCGGATGATGGCGGTGGGACGCAGGTCAAAGACCTTTTCCACGGCCTCCTCCAGCTTCAGATCGGACACCTTGCCGGTGCCGAAGGTGTCCACCCGGACGGACACCGGGTCAGCCACGCCGATGGCGTAGGCCAGCTGAATCTGGCAACGGGAGGCCAGGCCCGCGGCCACCACGTTCTTGGCCACCCAGCGGGCGGCGTAGGCGGCGGAGCGGTCCACCTTGGTGGGGTCCTTGCCGGAGAAGGCGCCGCCGCCGTGGCGCGCGGAACCGCCATAAGTGTCCACGATGATCTTCCGCCCGGTGAGGCCGGAGTCGCCCTGGGGCCCGCCGATGACGAAGCGGCCGGTGGGGTTCACGTAGATCTTGGTGTTCTCGTCCATCAGCCCGGCCGGAATGGTGGGCTTGATGACCAGTTCGATCATATCCTTGCGGATCTGCTCCAGGCTGGCCTCGGGGCTGTGCTGGGTGGAGAGGACCACCGCGTCCACCCGGATGGGCTTGTCCTGCTCGTCATACTCGATGGTGACCTGGGTCTTGCCGTCGGGGCGCAGGTAGTCCACCAGGCCCTCCTTGCGCACCTGGGTCAGGCGCTTGGCCATCTTGTGGGCCAGGGAGATGGGCAGGGGCATCAGCTCGGGGGTCTCATCGCAGGCGTAGCCAAACATCATGCCCTGGTCGCCGGCGCCGTTGGTGAGATCCTCGCTCTCGCCGCCCTCCTTGGCCTCCAGGGACTTGTCCACGCCCAGGGCGATGTCGGCAGACTGTTCGTCAATGGAGGTGAGCACCGCGCAGGTGTCGCAGTCAAAGCCGTACTTGGCCCGGTCATAGCCGATCTCCCGGATGACCTGGCGGGCAATCTTGGGGATGTCCACGTAGCAGTGGGTGGTGATCTCGCCCATCACGTTCACAAGGCCGGTGGTGACGGTGGTCTCACAGGCCACGCGGCCCATGGGGTCCTTCTCCAGGATGGCGTCCAGAACGGCGTCGGAGATCTGGTCGCAGATTTTGTCGGGATGCCCCTCAGTCACGGATTCCGAGGTAAAGAGACGTTTTGCCATGGTAATTGCTTCCTTTCTGTACACGGAAGAGGATGTAAAAACGCCCCGCCGG
>DYBS01000171.1:385-5121 GCA_019418525.1 Clostridiales bacterium | reverse complement strand
AATTCCACGGCAGTGGAACATAAGCCGGGGTGCGCCTTGGGGGAGTCCAGAGGGGCGGTATCCCCCCTCTGGGCTTTCTTTCCCACCGCTTTCTTTCGCAAAGAAAGCGGTGCCCCCGCTGGGTAAGCGGCCCGTCCGGCGAGGACATATCATAAAACTATCTGAACATAGAAAGAACGCCCGCGCTCAATTGAGCGCGGGCGTTTTGGCGGGGACAGGTAAGAATCGAACTCACCAAGGCGGGAACGCCGCCCTCTACGGTTTTGAAGACCGCGGGGCTCACCAGATACCCTTCTATCCCCAGATACATCTGCCCCGGGTCTATGGATGACCACCCCGGACAGCAGATGTAATTATAGCGTAAAATGATAAAGCCGTCAACCGCTTTCCCGCTTTTTCTCAGGGCTTTTTCAGCAGAATGCGGCTGTCGCCCTCCTTTTTGGTAAACCCTTCGCTGTCCCAGTACTCCAGCAGGGCCAGGGCGTACTTGCGGGAAATACCCAGGGCGTCCCGGAACTCGGCCAGGGAGAGCTGGGGCTTCTGGTCAAAGAGGGAAATCAAGGCATCGGCAGCCTGCCGGTAATAATCCTTGCGCAGCACGATCTGGGCATTGAGGGGCGCCAGATCCCCGTCGTAGAAGAGGCGCTGCACCACCTGCCGGGCGCCGTCCTGCTTCTTGCCAAAGGAGCCCACGATGTCGTCCAGATTCTCCGGCGCCAGGCCCGCCTTGCCGTAGAGGTCCAGAATCTGGTCCTTCAATCCGGTGTAGAAGGAGTTCCACACCACCTGGAAGTCGGGCAGGGCCACAGTGGGGCCCTCGATGCGCAGGCCCCGGTGCTCGGCAAAGTAGTCGATGAGGGCGTCGATGGCCGCCGGGGAGGCGGTGGGCAGGAGCTTGCCCCGGAACTCGCCCCGGTTCATGCCGGGCTGGAGGGGCTGGGCCTTGTGGTAGTCGCCCAGGAATTTCACGCACTTCTCCCACAGACCCTCCAGGGACTCGTGGCTGATGTAGCGGCCCACCAGCTCCACCGCCGAGCCGTCCTCCAGCATGGGGGTGATGGACTCAGTGAGCTCGGCGTCGGTGAGACCGGCGTGCTTGGCCAGGTCGTGGTGCTTGGGCAGGGTGGTGCCCGCCTGGCGCAGGGCCTCCAGCACCTGCTTCTCCGACGAGCCGGAGGCGCGGGCGGCCAGGCCCTCCAGCACTGCCGGGTCGTTGCGCTTGTGGCGGCCCGGAGCGGCGTTGAGGATGACGCCGCCGCCCACCGTCACCAGGGGCGAGAAGAAGCGCACCACATAGTGGTCGCCGTTCTTCACCGCCACGTCCTCTTGGAAGCGGAGCTGGGCGTACCCGGTCTCGCCGGGCTCCAGCTGGTCTTTGCCCAGCACCACGCACTTGCACACCAGTTCCCGGCTGCTGTGGTGGAAGTGAAGCTGGGTGTCGTTCTTGATGGGGTAGGGGGAGTCCTTGAGCACAGTGAGCTGCACGTCCATCTGCCGGGAGAGCACCATGGAGCCGGGCTTGGCAATGGTGTCGCCCCGCTTGATGTCGGATTTGTCGATGCCGGACAGGTTCACCGCCACACGCATACCGGCGCTGGCCCGGTCCTCGGCCTTGTCGTGGGTCTGGAGGCCCCGGATGCGGGCCTTTTTCTCGCTGGGGTAGATGGACACTTCCTCACCCAGCTTCATGGAGCCCTCGATGAGGGTGCCGGTGACCACGGTGCCGAAGCCATCCACCGAGAACACCCGGTCCACCGGCAGGCGGAAGGGCCGGTCCTGGTTGCGCTGCTCGGCGCCCTCCACCAGCTTGACGATGAGCTGCTTCAATTCCTCGATGCCCTGGCCGGTGTAGGAGGACACGGCGATGATGGGGGCGTTCTGGAGGAAGGTGCCCTGGACGGTCTCCCGGGCTTCCTCCTCAATGGCCTCCAGCCACTCCTCGTCCACCATGTCGGCCTTGGTGACCACGATGATGCCGTTCTGTACCCCCAGAAGGGACAGGATGCCCAGGTGCTCCCGGGTCTGGGGCATGAACCCCTCGTCGGCGGCGATGACCATCAAAACCACGTCCATGCCCGACGCGCCCACCAGCATGTTGCGGATAAACTTCTCATGGCCGGGGACGTCGATGATGCTGGCGGTCTGGCCGTTGGGCAGGGTGAGCTCAGCAAAGCCGATCTCAATGGTGATGCCCCGCTTCTGCTCCTCCTTGAGCCGGTCGGTGTCCACCCCGGTGAGGGCCCGGGTGAGGCAGGTCTTGCCGTGGTCCACGTGGCCGGCAGTACCGATGATGATATGCTTCATAGCGCAAGCGCTCCTTTATTTCAGAATGGCGTCCAGCGCCCGGACGATCTCCTCCCCGTCCTCGCGGGTGAGGGTGCGGGGGTCCAGCACGTACTTTTCGTGGCGGATGCGGCCCACGATGGGGGTTTCCCAGGCCCGCAGGGCCTTTTCCAGCGCGTCCAGGGAGCAGTTCACCGGCGCGAGCTCCACCACCCAGGTGGGCAGGGGCACGCCGGGGAGACTGCCGCCGCCCACCTCGCCGGTGTCGGGGGCGGTGGTGACGGTGCAGCGCGCACCCAGCTTTTCGGTGAGCGCCGCGGCAAAGGCCTCAGCCCGCACCCGCAGCTCCTCACGGGTGGCCCCCAGCATGGAGAGGGTGGGGATGCGCCGGGCGGCCAGGGCGTGGTCCTCGTAGAAGCGGAGGGTGGCCTCCAGCGCCGCCAGGGTCAGCTTGTCGATGCGCACCACCCGGGCGAACTGGTTCTTCTTCATGGCCTCGATGTATTCCTTCTTGCCAATGGCGATGCCCGCCTGGGGACCGCCCAGGAGCTTGTCGCCGGAGAAACAAACCACGTCGGCCCCGGCCTTCACGCTGTCCTCCACGGTGGGGCCGTCGGGAACGCCCAGGGCGGGGTCGGTGAAGAGGGCGCCGCTGCCCAGGTCGTGGAACACGGGGACGCTGTACTCCTTGCCCAGGGCCACCAGATCCTCGATGGAGACCTCCTCGGTGAAGCCGATGAGCTTGAAGTTGCTGGTGTGGACTTTCAGCAGGATCTCGGCCCCCTGCTCCTCGATGGCCCGGCGGTAGTCGGACAGGTGGGTCTTGTTGGTGGTGCCCACCTCGATGAGGTGCGCGCCGCTGCGGGCCATGATCTCGGGGACCCGGAAGGAGCCGCCGATCTCCACCAGCTCGCCCCGGGAGATGGCCACCTTCTTCCCGGCGGCCAGGGCGGAGAGCATGAGGAACACTGCCGCGGCGTTGTTGTTCACCGCCAGGGCCCCTTCCGTGCCGGTGAGGGAGCAGATGAGTTTGTCCACATGGGAGAAGCGGCTGCCCCGCCGGCCCTCGTCCAGATTGTACTCCAGATTGGAGTAGCCACGGGCGGCCTCGTACACGGCCTTGGCGGCCTCCTCGCCCAGGGGGGCGCGGCCCATATTGGTGTGGAGCACCACGCCGGTGGCGTTGATGACCCGCCGCAGGTGGGGCCGGCAGGCGGCCCGGGCCTGGGTGATGGCGGCCTGAGCCAGCACGGCGGTCTCGGGGAGGGCGGTAATGCTGCCGTCCAGAATGCCCCGGCGCAGGCCGTCCAGCTGGGCGCGGGCGGCCTCCTTCAGCGCGTGGTAAGGCAGCTCGCTCTGGGCCTCCACCAGCGCGGGGCAGGTCAGAAGCACATCCATCTTGGGGAGCTGCTGAAGCAGAGCTTTGTCCATGGGGTGAACCTCCAGTTTCCGGGGCGGAGGGGTCCGCCCCGAGTCATCACAATGTATCAGACATTATATCATACCGCCCGAAGGAGGGACAAGCCAAAAGGCAAAACTTTGTGGTTCACGCCTTGTCCCCTGTGCCCTTCTGGGGTACAATGGGGAGAACGTCCCGCCGGAGCGGGAGCAAGGAGGATGGACATGGAGCTCTACTACTACCACCATATGAGCCCTCTGGAGCAGGAGGTGTACCGGGCCCTGCGGGAAGGGCTCCGTCAGGTGCGCCCCACCGTAGTCGTGCCCCGGCTGGAGGGGAAGGCCTTGGGCGAGGTGCTCTTCAAGCTGCGGCTGGATCTGCCGGAGCTCTTCTACGTCACCGGGTTCTCCTACCGCTTCCACCCCGCGGGGAGCCATGTGGAGGTGCTGCCCGAGTACCTCTTTCCCAAGGCCAAGGTCCTCACCCACCAAAATGCCATCCAGGCCCGGGTGGAGCGGCTGTGCCGTCCCTTGCAGAAAAAGTCCCCCTGGGAGCAGGCGGAGGCCATCCACGACCTGCTCTGTACCACGGTCCACTACGACAAGCTGAAAAAGCCCTACTCCCACGAGGTCATCGGTCCGCTGACCCAGGGAGTAGGGGTATGTGAGGGCATTGCCAAGTCGGTGAAGCTCCTGTGCGATACATTGGGCATCTGGTGCATCCTGGTCCTCAGCGAGGCCGACCCGGAGCACGGCGTGAAATACCGCCATGCCTGGAACCTGGTGAAGCTGGGCGGGCAGTACTACCACCTGGACGCCACCTTCGACAACACCCTCAGCCAGGGCGGGGAGCTGCGGCGGGATTACCTCTTCCTGGACGACAAGCGGGCCTTCCGGGACCATTTGCCCGCCCTTTATCCGGTGCCCGCCTGCACCGACAACGGGAGATTCTATTATAAAACCGCCAAGCGCTCCTTCACCAAGCCGGAGGAGGTGGCCTCCCGGGCCCGACAGGCTATGCGGAAGAATCAGACCCTGGTGTTCCACTGGCGGGG
>DYBS01000171.1:0-375 GCA_019418525.1 Clostridiales bacterium | reverse complement strand
CCTCACCGCCGAGGTGCTGGGGGAGCTTGTGAAGCTGCTGGAGGACACCGCTCGGGAGAAGGACCGCCACGCCCGCGTCCAGGTCAACCGCCCCCAGGCAGTCTTTCAGGTGACCTTCCCCAAGGAGGAAGCCGCCGCCGCGGTGGTGGAGGAAGAGGCCAACGAGGGGGAGAGTTTGTAGGGCCCCTGCTTTCCGGGGGGCCGGAATATCTGCGCTCGCCGCGCGGGCGTCCTGCGCGGACAGCGCCCGATTTCTTTTTGCGAAAAGAAACCGGGGAAAGAAAAAGTGGAGAGGGGAACTTCTCGTTCCCCTCTCCACTCCCCTCCAAGTGGGCGGCCTTCGGCCACCTGGTTTTGCCGGCAGTACAACAGGCT
>DYBS01000170.1 GCA_019418525.1 Clostridiales bacterium | reverse complement strand
GCGGTGAGGGCACCATCTACGACCTGGGGGACGGTACGGTGGCCAAGATCTACCATCCCGGCAAGCTCACCGCCGCCCGCCGGGACAAGCTCACCCTGATGGCCGCCCATCCCACCCCCTGCGCCGGGGTGTGCTGGCCCCAGGAGCTGCTCTACACCCCGACGGGGGAGTTCGTGGGCTACCGCATGGCCCGCGCCAGCGGCAAGGAGCTGCAGCGGTGCGTGTTCACCCGCAAGACCCTGGAGGAGTGCTTCCCGGGCGGCAAGAAGGAGGACATGGTCCGCCTGGCCATCACCATCCTGGAGAAGATCTGCGCGCTCCACCGCTCCGGCGTGCTGCTGGGGGACATCAACCTGACCAACATCCTGGTGGTCTCGCCGGAGGAGGTGTGGTTCGTGGACTGTGACAGCTACCAGGTGGGGGGCTACCCCTGCCCGGTGGGCAAGAGCTACTTCATCCCCCCGGAGCTCCAGGGGAAAAACTTCTCCACCTTCCTGCGCACCCCGGGCAACGAGGCCTTCGCCGTGGCCACCCTTCTCTTCATGCTCATGCTGCCCGGCAAGGGGCCGTATGCCCAGCAGGGGAGCGGGCGCATCGAGGAGGCCATCCGGGCCATGGAGTTCCCCTATCCCTGCGGGGAGAACGGCAAAGAGCACACTCCGGAGGGCTCCTGGCGCTTCCAGTGGAGCCACCTGCCCCGGTTCCTGAAGGAGTATTTCTACGGCACGTTCCAACGGGGCGGGGCGTACAGCACCGAGGAGACCCGTCTGCCCGACTACAAGTGGCTCTCCGCCTTCCAGCGCTACCATCAGCTGCTGACTACCGGGAAGCTTCAGGCTCAGGACCCCCAGTCGGGGGAGCTCTTCCCCACCCGGTGGAAGTGCCTGGACGCCGGAGACCAAGAGGTGAGCGAGCACCGGACCTGCGTGGAGTGCGGCGAGGAGTTCGACATCACGGTGAACGAGCGGAAGTACTACGAGCAGCACGGTCTGGTGCTGCCCCGGCGGTGCCCCGCCTGCCGGAAGCGGAGGAAGCTGCATCAGAACAGTGTGACCACCCTGGCCAGCTGAGAGAAAGGAGGGACCCACGATGTGGCATACCCAGAGCGCGGTGGTCACCGGCCGGGGCCACCGGCTGCGGCAGCTGCCCGGCCAGGACCGGACCTTCACCCTGGAGGAAAACGGCGTGACGGCGGCGGCCCTGGCCGACGGGGCCGGATCGGCCCCCATGTCCCACGAGGGGGCGGAGCAGGCGGTGCGTGCGGCCTGCCGGGTGCTGTGCCGCCGGTTCGAGGTGTTCAGCGGCCCGGCCTCCGCCTTTGAGATGCGCCGAACGGTGCTCCAGGCGGTGCAGGAGGCCATCTGCCGCCGGGCGGAGGAGCTGGGGACCCGGCCCGCCGCCCTAGCCTGCACCCTGTTGGCGGTGGCGGTGAAGGGGGACCGGTACCTGCTCTTCCATGTGGGGGACGGGGTCATCGGCTACCAGAAGGAGGGGGTGGTGCGGGTGGCCTCCCGCCCCCAAAACGGGGAATTTGCCAACACCACCACCTTTGTGACCTCCCTGGACGCGCTCTCCAGAAGCCGGGCCCTGCGGGGGAGGCAGCCTGGGCTGGAGGGCTTCGTTCTGATGTCCGACGGGTGCGAGGCGGCGCTGTACCACAAGGGCCGGGAGAAGCTGGCCCCCCTGGTGGGGCGGCTCTTCCAGCGGGCGGAGTTTTTTTCCCACCAGGTGTCCGAAGGGCAGCTGCGGGCGGTGGTGGAAGAGGTGATCGCCCGGCGGACCTGGGACGATTGCAGTCTGGTGCTGGTCAGCCGCCGGACGGACACGTTCGGGCGCTGGGAGAAGCTGAGCCAGCGGGAGCGGGCGGCGGTGCTGGGCATCGCCACCCGGAACCGCAGCCGCCGAAGGCGGATGATCCGGCGCTATGGGGCGCGATACGGCATAAAAGAGGGGGGAGAATAGCAGCAGCCGGTACGCCGCAAAGCGGTGTACCGGCTGTTTCGTCCCCGTGAGGGGTGCGGGTTGTATCTGGTCTGTTTGAGGGATTTGAGGACGGTTCTTTCCAGGTTGCCGTCCCCGCGAGGGGAGCGGGTTGCATCATTACTACTGGAGCCTCTCAGGACATTAAGCAGGCGTTGCCGTCCCCGTGAGGGATGTGGGTTGCATCCTTTTTGGCAATCTGAAGAATGTCGAAAAAGGTTCTATGTTTCTGTCCCCGCGAGGGGTGCGGGTTGCATCATCAGGATCGCCTGTTCATGGAAACATGGTATCCGTTGCCGTCCCCGCGAGGGGAGCGGGTTGCATCTTTGTGGGTATTGTGAGGCTAACGAGTGTGAGAAGTGGTTGACGTCCCCGTGAGGGGTGCAGGTTGCATCTGTTGAACCCATGACTATTGAGGAGGAGTTAGCTGAGTTGCTGACCCCGTGGGGGGTGCGGGTTGCATCTGTCACATCTGGGAATACACCAAGGCCCGCCAAGAGTTGCAGTCCCCGCGAGGGGTGCGGGCTGTATCCATACTATACCACGGCTCCGGCAGTCTCCGCAAGCGCGGCGGCGAAAAAAGACGAAGGAGCGATTGTAGATTTGTACCGGTGTGTTATACTGGAAGGGTCATACCGACCAACAGGGGGTGGCTATTTTGGAACAGACTTTGGTGATTCTGGAGGTGTCCCGGAAACAGGATTACATTTTTGCCAGCAAAAAGCTGCGGGAGAACGCCCAGCGCTCTGCTCAGATCAGCTATGTCACCAGCAGCGCCTTTTTCCGGCGCGCCGCCGGGGAGTGGTACCGGGAGGAGGAGAATCTGGTCTATGCCGGCGGCGGACATACGGTACTCCGCTTCGACAGCCCCGACCAGGCCCGGGCCTTCGCCCGGCAGGTCACCGGGGCGGCCATGGAGGAGTTTCGGGGGCTGGAGCTCTTTGTGAAGCAGATGCCCTATGACAGCGCCAAAACGCCGGGGGACAACCTGAAGGAGCTCTCCCGGCGGCTGGAGGAGAAGAAAGCCCTGCGCCGGGGCTCCTTCCGCTACACCGCCCTGGGGGTGGAGGAGCTGGACCCGGAGACCTTCCGGCCCAGGGGAACGGAGCGTGAGCTGCCCCACGCGTCCACCGACGTGCTGGAGCCGCCGGAGGGCTATCAGTTCCCACGGGAGTTCTCGGAACTGGCGGGGAGCGACAATTTCATCGCTGTGGTCCACATCGACGGCAACGCCATGGGCAAGCGGGTGGACGGCATCTACCAGTCCGCCGGAGACGACTGGACGGCGTGCTGCGAAAAGCTGCGCCGGTTCAGCGCCGGCATCCAGCGGGACTTTGAGACGGCCTTTCAGCAGACGGTGGAGGAGCTCATCCGGCAGGGGCGCTGCGGGGAAGCGGCGCTGCCCATCCGCCCGGTGATCCTGGCGGGCGACGACGTGTGCTTCGTCACCGCCGGAGACCTGGGGCTGGAGTGCGCCCGGGTCTTTCTGGAAAAACTCACCGCCCGCTCCAATGAAGAGGACGGGCTCCCCTACGCCGCCTGCGCGGGGGTGGCCCTGGTCCACCAGAAGTACCCCTTCCACCAGGCCTACCAGCTCTCCGAGGAGCTGTGCTCCAGCGCCAAGCAGTTCGGGGCAAAGCTGAACGGCGAGGGGAAGGTCTCCGCCCTGGACTGGCACATCGAGTTCGGCCAGCTCAAGGAGAATCTGGCCCAGATCCGGTCGGACTACCGCACCGAGGACGGCGGGGTCCTCTCGCTGCGCCCGGTGGCGGTGGTGCTGCCGGAGGACTGCGGCGATCCGGACCTGCGGACCTACGACTTCTTCCGGGGCCTGTGCAAAGCCATGCAGGGGGAGTACGGCAAGACCGCCCGGGGCAAGATCAAGGACCTGCGCACCGCCTTCAAGCAGGGCGAGCTGGAGAGCCGCTTTTTCCTCCAGGACAAGGGGGTGCGGGACCTCCTCTACCACGGCTTTGAGGCGGCTTATCGGGGCGGCGCGCGCTGGGAGCAGTACCGCCAGTTCCTGACCCAGGGCGGCGGGCTGGACAAGGAGCCCTTCCGCACCATCTCCCTGGGGGAGAGCCGCGCGCGGCACTGTCTGTTCTTTGACGCCATTGAGATGATCGATCACTGCGACTTTCTGGAGGAGGTGGAGGCATGAGCGACCGTGTGACCCTGGGCGTGACGCTGGAGCTCTGCTCCGACGCCATCTTCGGCTCGGGATTCAGCATCCCCGGCGGCGAGGACATCGCCGTGTGTCGGGACGGGGAGGGCTACCCCTATCTGAAGGGCTCCACCTTCAAGGGCCTGCTGCGGGAGAGTTTAGCGAATCTGCTGGCCTGGACCGGCGGGGACGGCGGCACGGCCGGGGAGCTCTGCGGGGAATCCGGCTGGGAGGGCGCGGCGGACGGTCGTCGGCTCCAGCTCACCGCCCTGTTCCCCAATCCCCGGCCGGAGACGCCGGAGGATTGCTTCTCCACCCGGGTCTTTACCAGCCTGGAGGGTGGCGTAGTGAAGAGCGCGACCCTCCGGGCCGCCTCCTGTATCCGCCGGGGTCTGCGCTTTACCGGCGCGGTCACCTGCTGCCGGGAGGACGTGGAGCTGCTCCGGCAGGCGGTGCAGGGCATTAAATGGGCGGGCACCCTCCGCAGCCGGGGCTTTGGCCGGGTGAAGTGTACCCTGGACGCCCCGGTGGGCGAGACGAAGCGCCCGCCGCTGAAGGCCACCCACTGCATCCGCTACCGCCTGTATACCAAGCTGCCGGTGCTGGTCACCGACCTGGGCCGCAGCCGGGACAACAGCTACGCCACTCGGGGCTATCTCCCCGGTTCGGCCATTCGGGGCATGGTGGTCAGCACCCTGGCCCAGCAGGACCCGGCGTGGTTTGAGGCCCACCGGGCCGCCCTCCTGGGGGAGGGGACCCGCTTTCTGGACGCCCTGCCCGTTGAAGGGGAGGGGGCCTGCCTTCCCGGGATTATGGGCTTTTACGGCGAAAAGGGCAGCGCCCAGGTGGTGAGCGTCCTCAATCAGGATGTGGCCGGCATGAAGCGGGCCAATCTGGGGACCTGCTGCGCCCTGGAGGGGGACACCGTCCGGGGCTGGAGCGCCTCCACCGGCGGCAACCTGCGCATCCAGCGCCAGGTGGGGAAGGGCGAGG
>DYBS01000017.1 GCA_019418525.1 Clostridiales bacterium | reverse complement strand
GTGGGTCAGCAGCTTGTGGCCCTTGTGGACCAAGTCCCGGACTGTCTTCAGCACCTCGGCGTGTCCACCGTCCACGAACATAAGAGGACAGAGAGAGCCATAGGCCGCCCGGACTTTTTCGTTGTTGGTCACCAAAAGCACGTCGGTTCGCTCCTTTGCAGATAAAAACAGAGTACGGGTATGAATACATCATGCGAACTGTATCCGCCCCGTACTCTGTAATGGACCTGAGAGTTTCCCCCCATGCAAGGGGTTGCACCTTCGGTGCCATGCTCGCGCATGGACTTTTCAGAGCTCTGTCCGGCTACGGTACGGTTACCTGAGAGATTCAAGTACCACTCGGCAATCATGGTACCTTTATACCTTCGGTGTCCGGCGTGATTTTCCACCCGGCGCTCTCCCGCAGCTTTCATCCAGTATATTTGTTTTTTCGATGGTTGTATTATAGCATATCGTTTTTTTGAATACAACCCCTTAGAATTTTAAAGTCGTGATTATTTAATTTAACTAATATTTTTAGACCAAATGGTTTAAATGGTGTGCAAAAAAGTTCCTACTTTGATGTCGTGGGCCGGGACCTTTTCCCAGCAGAATTCTTCTGTCAATTCCGCCGGCAACACCGGTTCCGGCCGGTCCAGAAGCCCCGCCATGGCCGCCAGTTTTCCGGTCAGCTCCCAGGGGGTGTAGCGCTCCCGCAGGGCCCCCAGATCCAGGTCTCCGTCCCGTTTGGAGAGCCGCCGTCCGTCCTCCGCCACCAGCAGGGGCACATGATAGAAGGTTGGCGGTTCCAGCTCCAGCAGCCGGTAGAGGTAAAGCTGTCGCGGCGTGGAGGTAAGGAGGTCCTCTCCCCGCACCACCTGGGTGATCTCCATGTCCCCGTCGTCGGCCACCACGGCCAGCTGATAGGCATAAACCCCGTCGGAACGGCGGACGATAAAGTCCCCGCAGTCGCTGTCCAGCCGTTCTTCATAGGGTCCCAGGTGTCCGTCTATAAAAGACATTGATTCCTCCGATACCTTGACCCGCCAGGCCGGATTGCGGGAGCGTGCCAGCTCCTCCCGCTCCGCCGGAGAGAGGGTGCGGCACCGCCCGCTGTACACCGCCTGTCCGTCCCCCCGGTGGGGCGCGGAGGCGGCCAGCCGCTCGGCCCGGGTGCAGTAACAGGGATAGACGAGCCCCTGCTCCTCCAGGCGGCGGAAGCAGGACGCGTAATACGCCGTCCGCTCGCTCTGGCGGTAGGGGCCGTGGGGTCCCCCTTTCTGATACCCCTCGTCCCAGTCCAGCCCCAGCCACCTTAAATCGTCGGCCAGCACCTGGGCATACTCCTCCCGACAGCGGTCCGGGTCCAGGTCCTCCATCCGCAGCACCATGGTCCCCCCCGCCGCGCGCACCGACAGCCAGGCCAGCAGTGCCGTAAACAGATTCCCCAGGTGCATCCGCCCGCTGGGACTGGGGGCAAAGCGCCCCCGGAGTGTCCGCTCCATCCGCTCCCGCTCCTTTCTTCTCGCAGTTGTCTGTCTAGTATATCATAATTTTCGTTACCCCGCTTTCTTTTTTCCTGCCTTGCAACTTCCGTCGGATTATCGTATAATAGTACCAAATTCAAACTGCATCGTACCGCACTCCGAGCAAAGGTGCCTAAGGGCTCCGGCCTATGGCACCGCGCCGCCGGGTGGGATGGGAAACCGCCCCGCCTTCCTCCCTTGAAAAGGAGTCGCTTCCCCGGGGACCTACCGTCCCCGCTTTTTCCGTATTCGGGAGCGCCGCCTGACATGGGCGGCGCTTTTTTTGCCTAAAGCGCAGGACAGAAGGAGGACCTTATGAAGCTCATCGACACCACCCAGGCCGTAGGACATGTGCTCTGCCACGACCTCACCCAGATCATCCCCGGCGTCACCAAGGACGCCCGCTTCCGCAAGGGCCACATCGTCACCGAGGAGGACATCCCCGTCCTCCTCTCCATGGGCAAGGATCACCTCTATGTCTGGGAAAAGACCGAGGGCATGCTCCACGAGGACGAGGCCGCCCAGCGCCTGCGGGCCCTGGCGGAGAACGAGCACATGACCGCCACCGACGTGAAGGAGGGCAAGATCGAGCTCAAGGCCGCCATCCACGGCCTCTTCCGGGTGGATGTGGAGCGGCTCTTCGCCGTCAACAGCCTGGACGAGATCATGATCGCCACCCGCCACACCAACTCGGTGGTCCACCCCGGGGACAAACTGGCCGGGATGCGAGTGATTCCCCTGGTAGTGGCCGAGGAGAAGGTCCGCGCCGCCGAGCAGGCCGCGGGCGACAAGCCGCTTCTGGAGCTCCTCCCCTTCGTGCGGAAGACCGCCGCCATCGTCACCACCGGCAGCGAGGTTTTCTATGGCCGCATTCAGGACAAGTTCACCCCCGTCATCTGTGCCAAGCTGGAGGCGCTGGGGGTGGAGGTCCGCTCCCAGGTGAAGGTCCCCGATGACCGGGAGCAGATCATCGGCGCCATCCAGGCCGCCCATGAGAGCGGCGTGGACCTCATCCTCTGCACCGGCGGCATGAGTGTGGACCCCGACGACCAGACCCCCGGCGCCATCAAGGCCGCCGGCGTGGAGGTCATCAGCTACGGCGCTCCCGTCCTGCCCGGGGCCATGTTCCTCCTGGGCCACTTCCCCGACGGCACGCCGGTGATGGGCCTCCCCGGCTGTGTCATGTACGCCAAGGCCACCATCTTCGACCTCATTCTCCCCCGGGTGCTGTGCAACGTGCCGGTGACCAAGGCGGACCTGGCCCGGCTGGGCCACGGCGGCCTGTGCCTGGGCTGCGAGCAGTGCCACTATCCCATCTGCCCCTTCGGCAAGGAGGAATGAGCTATGCGCACCCGCATCGAGCTGGAGGAGGCGGTGGACCTCATCACTTCCTCCCTCTCCCCCCTGGGGGAGGAGACCTTGCCCCGGATGGACGCCTTAGGCCGCACGCTGGCCCGGGACGTCCGCGCCCCCATGGACCAGCCCCCCTTTGACCGCTCCCCCCTGGACGGCTACGCCCTGCGCTCGGCCGACCTGGCAGGGGCTAGCCGGGAGCACCCGGTGGTGCTGCCGGTGGTGGAGACGGTGTACGCCGGAATGGTGCCCTCCCGCCCCCTGGCGGCGGGGGAGGCCATGCGCATCATGACCGGTGCCATGCTGCCCGAGGGGTGCGACTGCGTGCTCCAGCACGAGCGCACCGACAACGGAATGGAGCAGGTGTCCATTTACGAATCCCTCGCCCCCCACGCCAACTACTGTGACCGGGGCGAAGATTATAAGGAGGGGACGGTCCTTCTCTCCGCCGGAACGCGCCTGGACGCCGCCGCCATCGGCGTGCTGGCCAGCGCGGGCATTGGAGAGGTCTCCGTGTGCCGCCGTCCGGTGGTGGGGGTCCTCTCCACCGGAGACGAGGTGGTCCCCCCCGAGACCCACCCTCTCCCCGCCGGAAAGATCTACGGCTCCAACCAGGACCTGATCGCCGCCCGGCTGAAGGAGCTGGGGATCTCCCAGCTCCGCTGCGTCCTCTCCCCCGACGAGCCCCAGGCGGTAGCGGACACCATCGCCGCTCTGCTGGAGGAGTGCGATCTGGTGCTCACCACCGGCGGCGTGTCCGCCGGAGACAAGGATATCTTCCACCAGGCCCTCCCCCTCCTGGGGGTGGAGCGGGTGTTCTGGAAGGTAAATTTGAAGCCCGGCACTCCCGCCATGTACTCCCTCAAGAACGGGAAGCCCGTCCTCTCCCTCTCGGGGAATCCCTTCGCCGCCGCCGCCACCTTTGAGCTGCTGGCCCGGCCGCTCCTCGCCGCCCTCACCGGGGAGGAGCACTTTGCCCTCCTCCCCCTCTCCGCCGTGACGGAGGACGGCTTTCCCAAGAAGAGCCCCGGCCGCCGCTTCCTGCGAGGGGTGTACCGCCGGGGCAAGGTGGCCCTGACCGGAAAGAACTCCTCGGGGCTCCTCTCGTCCCTGGTGGGCTGCAACTGCCTGGTGGACATCCCCGCCGGCTCTCCCCCGGTGGAGCCGGGCCAAACCGTCCAAATTCTGCTTCTCTGATCGCTCAGGAGGTTTTTCCCATGGAACCGAAATTCAATCACTTCGACGACGAAGGCAACGCCATCATGGTGGATGTCTCCGCCAAAGCCCCCACCCACCGCCTGGCGGTGGCCCAGGGGAAGATCAAGGTCTCCCCGGCGGTGCTGGACGCCATCACCGGCCACACCGCCGCCAAGGGCGATGTGCTGGGCGTGGCCCGGGTGGCCGGCATTATGGCCACCAAGCGCACCTCGGAGCTCATCCCCCTGTGCCACCCCCTGGCCCTGGCCCACTGCTCGGTGGACTTCACCATCCTCCCCGAGGAGTGTGCCGTGCTGGCCGAGTGCACCGCCAAGCTGGACGCCAAGACCGGCGTGGAGATGGAGGCCCTCACCGGCGTGTCGGTGGCCCTTCTCACCATCTATGACATGTGCAAGGCAGTGGACAAGCGGATGGAGATCTCCGACATCCACCTTATTTATAAGGAGGGCGGCAAGTCCGGCACCTTCCGCAACGACGGCCGCCCCGGCCCCGCCGTGGTGGCGGTGAGCGGCGTGAAGAACTCCGGCAAGACCACCCTCATCGCCGCCATGCTCCCCCACCTCACCGCCGCCGGGCTGAAGGTGGCCACCGTCAAGCACGACGGGCACACCTTCCTCTCCGACCCCATCGGCACCGACACCGGCCGCCACATGGAGGCCGGGGCCTGGGGCACCGCCATCTTCGACAGCGAGAAATATAAGGTGGTACGCCGGGGCCAGGTGGATGAGCACGACCTCATCGCCCATTTCCCCGACGCCGACCTGGTGCTGCTGGAGGGCTTCAAGCACTCCGCCTGGCCCAAGCTGGAGCTGGTGCGCAAGGGCAACTCGGACGCCTCGGTGTGCGACCCCGCCACCCTGCTGGCCCTGGTCACCGACCTGGATCTGACCGTGGAGGGGGTCCCCTCCATCCCCTTTGACGGGGAGCAGGCCGCCCAGGTCGTGCTGGACTACCTGGGACGGGAGGGACGGCTGTGATCGACGGACAAGGCCGCAGCATCGACTATCTGCGGATCTCAGTCACCGACCGGTGTAATCTGCGCTGTGTCTACTGTATGCCCCCGGAGGGGGTGGAGTGGATGCCCCACGACGATATGCTCTCCTACGAGGAGATCATCCGGCTGTGTACCCTCTTTGCCCGCCGGGGCATCCGCAAGGTCCGCCTCACCGGCGGCGAGCCTCTGGCCCGAAAGGGACTGGCCCAGCTGGTGGCGGGCATCAAGGCCATCGACGGCATCGAGAGCATCGCCATGACCACCAACGGCATCGCGCTGGCCGACCAGCTCCCCGACCTGCTGGCGGCGGGGCTAACGGCGGTGAACGTGAGCCTGGACACCCTGGACCGGGCGCAATACGCCGCCATCACCCGGCGGGACAAACTGCCCGAGGCCCTGGAGGGCCTCCACGCCGCCCTGGCCGCGCCGGGGCTGCGGGTGAAGCTCAACTGCGTCCCCATGGGAGACAACGACGAGCAGTTGGTCCCCCTGGCCGCTCTGGCCCGGGACCACGACCTGGCGGTGCGGTACATCGAGCTCATGCCCATCGGCCTGGGCGGCGACCTCCCCGGCCGCACCGAGGAGCAGGTCCGCGCCAAGCTGGAAGAAGCCTTCGGGCCCATGACCCCCTGCGGCGACTCCCTGGGGGCCGGACCGGGGCACTACTTTACCGTCCCCGGGTTTGTGGGAAAGATCGGCTTCATCAGCGCCATGACCCACCAGTTCTGCCACCAGTGCAACCGGGTGCGCCTCACCGCCACCGGTTTTCTGAAAACCTGCCTCCAGTATGAGACAGGGGTGGACCTGCGCGCCCTGCTGCGGAGCGGGGCCGAAGACGAGGCCATTGACCAGGCCATCGCCGCCGCCATCCTGCAAAAGCCCCTGCGCCACCACTTCTGCGACGCCGCCGGGCAGCGGGAGGACGAGCGCCACAACATGAACCAGATCGGGGGATAATCGGAAATTCCCCTCTTATTTTTGATTACGAGGTGTTATCCATGAGCAAGGTAATCGCTGTCTGTATCAGCGAAAAGAAGGGGACCCAGAAACATCCGGTGGATGTGGCCCATGTGGTGGAGGACTGGGGCATCCAGAACGACGCCCACGCGGGCAAGTGGCACCGACAGGTCTCCCTCCTCTCCCACGACAAGATCGAGGCCTTCCGGGCCCGGGGCGCGGAGGTCACTGACGGGGCTTTCGGGGAAAACATCATCGTGGACGGCATCGACTTTGCCACCCTCCCCATTGGTACCAAATTCTACTGCAACGACGTGGTGCTGGAGCTGACCCAGATCGGCAAGGAGTGCCACAACGGCTGTGAGATTTTCAAGAAGATGGGCGAGTGCATCATGCCCAAGCAGGGCGTGTTTACCAAAGTCCTCCACGGCGGCGACATCCGCCCGGGGGACGAGTTCCGGATGGAGCTCCCCTTCCGGGCTGCCGTCATCACGGTGAGCGACTCCGGTGCGGCGGGCAAGCGGGCTGACCTGAGCGGCCCCACCATCTGCGCTATCCTGAAAGAGGCGGGCTACCCGGTGGTCCATACCGCCCTCCTCCCCGACGAGCGGGAGGAACTGGCCGGGGAGCTGCGGCGCATCGCCGACGAGGGCGTGGCCGACCTGGTGCTCACCACCGGCGGCACCGGCTTCTCCCCCCGGGACTGGACCCCCGAGGCCACCAAGGACGTCATTGACCGGGAAGTGCCCGGCATCCCTGAGGCCATGCGGGCCCTCTCTCTCCAGATCACCCCCCGGGCCATGCTCACCCGCTCGGCGGCGGGCATCCGCAAGGGTACCCTTATCGTCAACCTCCCCGGCAGCCCCAAGGCGGTGCGGGAGTGCCTGGAGTACATCCTGCCCCCCCTGTGCCACGGGCTGGACATCCTGAAGGGCACCGGCGGCAACTGCGCCCGGTAAATTGGTCCCCTTCTCCGGCGTTCGTCCGGTTTCAGATTGGGAAATGCACCGATGGGAGGTGAAACACATGAAACTCAGCGCCAGAAATCAGCTCAAGGGCACCGTGGTGGCCATCGAGGAGGGCGCCGTCAACGGCATTGTCAAGATCGACATCGGCGGCGGCAACGTCATTTCCTCCACCATCTCCATGAGCGCCATCAAGGAGCTGGACCTGAAGGTGGGCAAGACCGCTTACGCTGTCATCAAGGCCACCTCGGTCATGGTGGGCGTGGACGACTGATCCACCCGCACCCCAAAAACTTCGAGTCCGTCCGCCTAAAGCCCTTTGGGCCAGGGCGGCGGACCAACGGGTCGGCCCGGAAACAGGCCGGCCTACCGATTTTGTAAAGGAGTTTTCCACATGAAAAAGTTTCTGTCTCTGGCCCTGGCTCTGGCTCTGGGCGTAAGCCTCACCGCCTGCGGCGGCGGCACTGCCACGCAGCCCTCTCAGGAGCCCTCTTCCGATCCCTCCCAGGCCGTCACCTCCGAGAACACCGAAAACGTGGAAGTGATCGTCTTTGCCGCGGCCTCTATGGAGGCCACCCTCACCGAGATCGCCGACCTCTACAAAGAGGTCGCCCCCAATGTGACCCTCACCTTTACCTTCGACTCTTCGGGCACCCTCAAGACCCAGATCGAGGAGGGCGCGCCCTGTGATATCTTCATCTCCGCCGCCCAGAAGCAGATGAACCAGCTGGACAGCGCCGACACCACCGGCACCAACGAGGGGCTGGACTTCGTCTACTCCGACACCCGCATCGACCTGGTGGAGAACAAGGTGGTGCTGGCGGTCCCCGACGACAACCCCAAGGACATCCAGTCCTTCCAGGATCTCGCCACCGACAAGCTCTCCCTACTTTGCCTGGGCAATGACGACGTGCCCGTGGGCGCCTACTCCCTGCAGATCCTGGACACCCTGGGCATCGACATCGCCGGTCTGGAATCGGACGGCAAGGTGACCTACGCCTCCAACGTCTCCGAGGTGGCCAACCAGGTCAAGGAGGGGGCCGTGGACTGCGGCATCATCTACGCCACCGACGCCTTCACCTATGAGCTGAACGTGGTGGACCAGGCCACCGCCGACATGTGCGACCAGGTGATCTACCCCGCCGCCGTCATGAAGAGCGGCACCCCCGAGGCCAAGGACGCCGCCCAGGCCTTCCTGGATTACCTCCACACCGACGCCGACGCCGTGGCCGTGCTGGAGGGCGTGGGCTTTACCGTTCTGGGCTGATATGACGCCCTCCCCACTGCTTTCCGAAAGGGGGCGGTCCCTTGGATTGGTACCCGCTCTATAACTCCCTGCGCATCGCCGCCATCTCTACCGTCCTGATCTTCTTCCTGGGCATTCTGTGCGCCTACTATGTGGCAAAGCTGCCCCGGCTCCTGAAGGGCGTGCTGGACGTGGTGCTCACCCTCCCGCTGGTCCTCCCCCCCACGGTGGTGGGCTACTTCCTGCTGCGGCTGCTGGGCCCCAAGCGGGTGGTGGGGCTGTGGTTCCTGAACACCTTCGACGTGCGGCTCACCATGGTGTGGTACTCGGCCATCTTCGCCTCGGCGGTGGTGGCCTTCCCCCTCATGTACCGCACCGCCCGGGGGGCCTTCGAGTCCTTTGACGAGACCCTGGCCCAGGCCGCCCAGACCCTGGGCCTCTCCAACACCTGGATCTTTTGGCGGGTGCGGATGCCCTACTGCCGCCAGGGCATTTTGGCGGGGACCGTGCTGGCCTTCGCCCGGGCTCTGGGCGAGTACGGCGCCACCGCCATGATCGCCGGGTACACCCCCGGCAAGACCGCCACCATCTCCACCACCGTCTACCAGCTCTGGCGCACCGGCGACGACGCCACCGCCATGAAGTGGGTGCTGGTGAATCTGGCCATCTCGGCGGTGGTGCTGCTGACCGTGAACATGATGGAGCGGCGCGACCGCTCCGCCCGGTCGGCCCGGAAGGGGGTGTCCCCGTGAGCCTTGTGGTGGACATCCAGAAGGATTTCGGCTCCTTCCACTTGAATGTGTCCTTTGAGAGCAACCAGGGCGTGATGGGCCTGCTGGGGGCCTCCGGCTGCGGCAAATCCATGACCCTCCGGTGCATCGCGGGCATCGTGAAGCCGGACGAGGGCCACATTGAACTCAACGGCCGTACCCTCTTCGACGCAAAAAAGCGCATCGACCTGCCGCCCCAGCAGCGGAAGGTGGGCTTTCTCTTCCAGAATTACGCCCTCTTCCCCAACCTGACGGTGGAGCAGAACATTCTGGCCGGCATGTGCCGGGAGAAGGACAAGGCCGCCAAGCAGCGGCGGCTCAAGGAGCTGGTGGAACGCTTCTACCTCACCGGGCTGGAGCGCCGCCGCCCGGCCCAGCTCTCCGGCGGGCAGCAGCAGCGGGTGGCCCTGGCCCGTATCCTGGCCGGGGACCCGGAGGCGCTGCTGCTGGACGAGCCCTTCTCCGCCCTGGACAGCTACCTGCGCTGGCAGCTGGAGCTGGACCTGATGGATGTGCTGGAGCGCTTTCAGAAGCCGGTGGTGCTGGTCACCCACAGCCGGGACGAGGTGGTGCGTCTGTGCCGGAATGTGTGCGTCCTGGACCAGGGCCGCTCCGACCCGCCCCACAGCGTCCAGGCCCTCTTCGACGCCCCGGCCACCGTGGCGGCCTGCCTGCTCTCGGGCTGCAAGAACCTCTCCCGGGCCAAGGCCGCCCCCGACGGGCGGGTGGAGGCCCTGGACTGGGGAGTTACCCTCACCTGCGCCCAACCTCTGCCGGAGGGCCTCACCCATGTGGGCGTGCGCGCCCACTTCCTCCGCCCGGTGGCGGAGCCGGGTGAGAACGTGATCCCCTGCCGGGTGGTGCGGGTGATCGACAACCTCTTCTCCAACATCGTCATGTTGTCCACACCCGGTGGAAATGAGGGCCACTCTCTCCTCCGCCTGGAGCTGGACAAGGAGCGATGGGCCGCCCTGGGAGACCCTGGGGAGCTGCTGCTCTACCTGGAGCCCCAGGACCTGCTGCTCCTCACCTCCCGAACTTAGTCAAATGCGCCCTCTCTGCCGCGGCAGAGAGGGCGCATTTCTTATTCCCAGGTTTTCCACACGTCGGGGCAATAGCCCACAGTGGCCTGCTTCCCGTTGCGCACGATGGGAGTGCGCAGCAACTTGGGGTCCTCCAGGAGCTTTTCCAGCTTGTCGGCGTCGTAGGCCAGGTACTGGATCAGCGCCGCGTCGGGGTTCTTCTCGTCCACCAGGGCGGGAAGTCCCACCGCGTTCTTCACGCTGGTCAGCTCCCCCCGGCTGATGCCGTACTTCAGCAGATCCACCGACTGAAACTTGATGCCCCGCTCTTTGAAGTAGCGCTGGGCCTTTTTGGTATCAAAGCACTTGGATTTCCCAAAGATCTGGATGTTCATGTCAGTCCTCCTGTTGTCCCTCGATCCAGGCGAAGCGGGGCCCGGCGTAGCCGTCCCGCTCCACCCACTCGCTCCACATGGCCGCGGGGCGCACCCAGAGGCCCCCCTCGCCGTACAGCGGGCGGTACACCACCAGCTCCTCCTCCGTTTCCGAGTGGCGGGCGACCCCCAGCAGCTGGTACTCCTTCCCCTTGAAATGGCGGTACCGGCCCGGCCGCAGCTCTTCCATGCTCTCACGCTCCTGTTCTCCCGCCCGGAGGCGGGGCATATCGGCATCATTGTACCACATCCCACCGTCTCAGCCCAGAAAAATCTCTTCTTTTGGGGAAATGATTCTCTCCGAATGGGGATACTGGGATTGCGTCGGGGAAAAATAAACGTGTACATTTTCCCGGAAGTATGGTACAATACCCTTTGCTGGGCAGGTTGGCAGACCTGTCCGCGCAGGTATTTCTGCGCGTTTTTTCCGCACGGCTCTCCGCCCGTTTCTGTGTGCGGCGGCGGTCCCTGCGGCGGCGGCCCTTTGTGTGGGCTGTCTCTCCCTCCTGCGTCCTCCGGTGCATGCGGCATCCAGAGCCAGGCGGAGTCCAGAGTGTGCATCAGGCGTATCCGGACGGATGCGTTCTCCCTTTTTCCGGCGAGGCAGGGCCGGAAAGAGCGGGAGCGTCCGCCCGTCTTTTGGTATGCCCGGAGCTCATTCTTCTGGTTTTTTTTGCTGTACAGGGCCCTCTGCGGTCCATCATGATCTATTTGTAAAATGAAAAGGAGTGTTAACTGACTTCATGGCTGAAAAACTGAAAATCATCTCTCTGGGCGGCCTCAACGAGATCGGCAAGAACCTCACCGTCTATGAGTATGGCGGCGACATTATCATCGTGGATGTGGGCATGGGTTTCCCCGACGACGATATGTACGGCATTGATGTGGTCATCCCCGACTTCACCTATCTTATCAAGAACAAGGACAAAATCCGGGGCATCTTCCTCACCCACGGACACGAGGACCACATCGGCTCCATCCCCTATCTGCTGCGCAGCGTCAACGTGCCCATCTATGCCACCCGCATGACGGCGGGCCTGGTAAAGCTGAAGCTGGAGGAACACCGTCTTCTGGACAAAGCCAAGCTCATCACCTGTGAAGCGGGCGAGGTGGTCAAGGCGGGCAAGTTCTCGGTGGAGTTTATCCATGTGAACCACTCCATCGCCGACGCGGCGGCCTTTGCCATCAAGACTCCTATCGGCACCGTCATCCACACCGGCGACTTTAAGATCGACCCCACCCCCATCCAGGGCGGCATGACGGACCTGGCCCGGCTGGGTGAACTGGGCAAGAAGGGCGTGCTGGCTCTGCTGGCCGACTCCACCAACGTGGAGCGCCCCGGCTTCACCAAGAGTGAGCGCAGTGTGGGCGCCTCTTTTGACGCCCTGTTCCGGGGCTGCGACAGCCGCATCATCGTCACCACCTTCGCCTCCAACGTGGACCGCATCCAGCAGGTCATCTCGGTGGCCGCCAAGTACGGCCGCAAGGTGGCCGTCACCGGCCGGAGCATGGAGAACGCCATGAAGGTGTCGGTGGAACTGGGCTATATGCAGATCCCCGATGGAGTGCTGGTGGATGTGAACCACATCAAGAGCCTGCCTGACAACAAGGTGTGTATCATCACCACCGGTAGCCAAGGTGAGACTATGTCTGCCCTCACCCGCATGGCTTTCAACACCCACAAGCAGGTGGAAATCCGCGCCGGCGACCGGGTGATCCTGTCGGCCTCTGCCATCCCCGGCAATGAAAATGCCATCGGCAACGTTATCAACGAGCTCTACCGCAAGGACGCCGAGGTCATCAACGAGCGTAGTGGCCCCCTCCACGTGTCGGGCCATGCCTGCCAGGAGGAGCTGAAAATCATCCACGCCCTGGTCAAGCCCAAGTTCTTCATCCCCGTTCACGGTGAGCAGCGGATGCTCAAGACTCACGCCAAGCTGGCCCAGGAGATGGGCATGGACCCCCGCCGCATCCTCATCAGCGACATTGGCAAGGTCATGGAGCTGACCCAGAACTCCGCCAAAATCAACGGCACTGTTCCCGCCGGAAAGGTGTTTGTGGATGGCTACGGCGTGGGCGACGTGGGCAGCGTGGTGCTGCGGGACCGCAAGCACCTGGCCGAGGACGGCATGATCGTGGTGGTGGTCTCCATGTCCAGCGAGGACGGCAGCGTGGTCTCCGGCCCCGACATCATCACCCGTGGCTTTGTGTATGTGAAGGAGTCCGAGGGCCTCATGGAAGAGCTGCGCCGGGTGGCGGTCAACGCCCTGGAGGGCTGCCAGCAGGACCACTGCACCGACTGGTCCGCCATCAAGAGCGAGATGAAGAACGACCTGTCCAACTTCCTCTACAAGAAGACCAAGCGCAACCCCATGATCCTCCCCGTCATCATGGAGATATAAAAAACCGCCGGAGCAGAGCTCCGGCGGTTTCTTCTTACGCTTTGGGGCGATTGTAATGCTCGAAAGCCTCCACCACACTCTTCTCCGGCGCGGGAGTGGCCAGGGACACCACCACGATGGCCACGGTAGCACAGAGAAACGCGGGCAGCAACTCATAAATGCTCCAGATGCCGCCCAGAGGACGCACCAGGAACTTCCACACAAAGATCATCACGCCGCCCACCACCAGGCCGGCCATGATGCCCTGGCGGTTGCTCCGCTTCCAGAACAGGGCGCACAGCATGGCGGGGCCGAAGGTGGCGCCGAAGCCGGCCCAGGCGAAGGAGACAATCTGGAACACGTTGCTCTCCGGGTCGGCCGCCAGGAAGATGGCGATGACGGCGATGACGATGACCGTGAGCCGGGCCACCAGCATGTTCTGCCTGGCAGTGAGCTTGATGCCGAAGATGTTCTGTACGATGTTCTCCGAGAAGGCGGAGGAGGCGGCCAGCAGCTGGGAGTCGGCGGTGGACATGGTGGCCGCCAGGATACCGGCCAGGATACACCCGGCCACGATGGCGGGGAAGATGCCGTAAGTGGACAGCAGGTCGGCCAGACGGACGATGACGGTCTCGGTGGCGCTGCCCTCCAGGAGGGGGATGCGGCCGATGGAGGACACGGCGTGGCCCACGATGCCGATGAACACCGCCACGCCCATGGAGATGACCACCCACACCGCGGCGATGCGGCGGGAGATCTTCAGCTCCTCCTCATTGCGGATGGCCATGAAACGGACCAGAATGTGGGGCATACCGAAGTAGCCCAGGCCCCAGGCCATCATGGACACGATACGGATGAGCCCATAGGGCTCGGCGCTGCCCGTGGAGACGTTGAAGGTCTGGGTAAAGCTGAGGTAGCCGGGCAGGGAGCGGGCGTGATCCAGCACCGCCTCCATGCCGCCGGCCTGCACCACGCCAAAGACCACGATGATGGTCAGGGCGATGGTCATGATGACCGACTGGATCAGGTCCATGGTGGCCACGGCGCTGAAGCCGCCCACCGAGGTATAGCTGATGATGACGATGGCGCCCACCACCACGGCAGCCATGTAGTTCCAGCCGAAGAGGCTGTTGAAGAGCTTACCGATGGCCGCCAGGCCCGAGGCCACATAGGGCACGAAGAAAATAAGGATGATGAGCGCCGAGATGCACATGATCACCGGCTTCTTCTCCCCATAGCGCTTGGAAATGAAGCTGGGGATGGTGATGGCGTCCAGCTGCACGCTGTACCGGCGCAGCCGCCGGGCCACCAGAAGGAAGTTCAGATAGGTGCCGAAGGCCAGGCCGATGGCGGTCCAGCTGGCGTCGGCCACGCCGCTGAGGTAGGCAAGGCCGGGGATGCCCATGAGGAGGTAGCTGCTCATGTCGGATGCCTCGGCACTCATGGCGGTCACCAGGGGGCCCATCCCCCGGCCGCCCAGATAGAAACCCTCAGAGCTCTTTTTGGTCCGGCGGCCGATCATCACGCCGGTGAAGATCACCATGCAGAGGTAGACGATGATGGTGGCCATGATGCAAAACTGAGAAGTGGTCATTGGTCCTCTCCTTACTGACGGCTCAGGCCGTCCATACTACACACACCCGACGCCCGGGACAGCAGCACCCGGACGACGCAGTATTGGCATTATAGCACAAAGTAAAGCGGAACAAAATACAGAACAGAGTACAGAATAAATTCTGTACTCTGTTCTGCTTTATATATCTCAATCAATTGATATAACTGGATTATATAGCTATACTTCTTTTAAAAAGTCAGTTTGTACGATTTTACAAATTTTTCTCTGTACTCCGGAATCCGTGAAAAAACATGGGCATCATGGTCTTGCCGTACTGGAGGAGAGAGTAGTCCCCGCTGGAGAGACACCAGTCGTAGATAAGGGCCCGCTCACACAGGGCATACACCCGCACCATCTCGTTGACCGTCACGTCACTGCGCAGTTCCCCCCGCTGCTGGCCCTGAAGGACGATCTGCCGCAGGAGCTTATAATAGGTACGGTTGTGGTCCAGAAGGTGCTTGTCCCCTCGGGTGATGAGTTGGGAGGAGTAGAGCCGGGCCAGCAGGTCCAGGGAGATGGAGTTTTCGATCATGGCGAAGAGCTCCCGGTTGAGGTACATGAGCTGCTCAAAGCAGTCCATCTCCGGGTCCATGGTCTCCATGAGCTGCTCATACTTCTGATCAAAGAGAAAGGACACCGAGGAGAGCAGGGCGTCCTTGCCCTCAAAGTAGTGGTAAAAGGAGCCCCGGGAGGTGCCGGAGGCCTCGATGATCTCCTCCACTGTGGTGTCGTCGTAGCCCTGCCGATAAAAGAGCTGCCAAGCTGCCTCAATGATGCGGCCTTTTGTGTTGCGCTTCTGCTTTGCCATAATGTTCTCCTTCCCGTGGATGCAAAAGGCCCCGGGGAGCCGCGCAGCGGCCCGCCCGGGGCAGAGGATCGGTGTTAACGGCGGCGGCGACGTCCAGAGTAGCGGGCGCGTCCGCCACCCCCGCCCCGGCGAGAGGAGCCGTAGCGGCTGCGGCTCCGGCCCAGGATGAGGCCCCGCAGCACCAGGATCACAATGAGGACCGCCAGCACGATGAGGACGATCTTCACCCACAGCTGGTCAAAGAACTTCTGGATGCGGTCCACGCGGTACAGGAGCTCCGAGCGCTCTACACTGGCGGTAGCCACCAGGTCCAGCTGGCCGTACTCCTGGCCGTTGTATGTCATGGTGACGGTTCCCAACTTCTGCCCCTGCTCCACCGGGGCCTCCACCTCGGAGGGAAGGTCCACCTTCCGCTCAAAAGCTGCGGGATCGATGTCGTTGGGCAGGGTGGCCTCCAGAGAGCCGGAGGGCTGTACCGTGACGTAGTTGGCCCCATTGGAGAGGGTGACCGCCACCTCGGGGAAGTCGCTCACCGTCTCGTCCAGGATGGTCTGGCGGGAGAAGTCGTTGAAGCCGATCTCCAGCAGGCGGCTGCTCTCGGAGAACTGCATACGGCTGGTGGAGCCGTCAGGGTTGGTGGGGTTCTCGGCGCCCAGGACCACGGCGATCAGGTTCCGGTCGTCCTTGGTGGCCGAGGAGGCCAGGCAGTAGCCCGCCTCGGGGGTGGAGCCGGTCTTGATCCCGGTGGCATAGCGGTACCAGTAGCCGGTGACCCGCCAGGTAGACACCAGGGCGTTGGTCTCATGGAGCTCCCGGGCCTCGCTCATGTTGGTAGCGGGCACGGTGTGGCCCACCGAGGAGACAATGGTGCGGAAGGTGGGGTGCTTCATGGCCTCGTGGCACATGAGGTAAATGTCATAGGCGGTGGTGTAGTGGTTCTCGTCGTGGTAGCCGTGGGTGTTGGCGAAGTGGGTGTCCTCCATCCCCAGCTCGGCGGCCCGCTGGTTCATCAGGTCCACAAAGGTGGCCACGTCCCCGCATAAGTACTGGGCCAGGGCGTTGCAGGCCTCGTTGGCCGAGGCGGTGAGGGCGCAGTACAGGAGATCCTCCAGACTCAGCTGCTCCCCCTCCTTCAGGCCCACGCCGGAACCCCCTTCGCCAATGCCCAGGTTGACCTGATTGCCCACGGTGACGATGTCGGTGAGGGCGGCCTCACCCCGGTCCACCGCCTCGATGACCAGCATGGTGGTCATGACCTTGGTGATGGAGGCGGGGTAGTTCTTCTCGTGGGCGTTCTGCTCGTAGAGGATCTCGCCGTAGTCGTCATCCACCAGAATGGCGGCCTTGGCCTGGATCTGGATGGAGTCCAGGATGGCGCTGCCGCTCCCCTCCGCCGCCAGAGCGGAGGCCGGCATCAGCAGCCCGGCGAGCAGCGTGAACAAGAGCAGGGCGGACAGGAAACGGTTTTTTTTCATAGGAAACTCCTCACTGCTGTGTTATAATTATAGAATCGGGATGGCGTGTCCCTCCCGGGGGAAGCCCGGGAAAATCTGTCGGTCCCGGACACATTATGTAGACACATTATAGCAAAGAAATTGCTCGGGCGCAACGGAATGGGGTGGGAAAAAACATGAAGATTTCCCGTTTAGAGGGAGCTGCTCTGCTCCTCACCGCTATGGCGGTGGCCTTCACTGCCGGTTGGACCCTCCGGGGCGCCGAAGATGCGCCGCCCATCCAAGTGGAGACCCAATTGGCCCTTACTCAGGAGGAGCGCACCCTGGTCCAGCCCACGGCGGCCCCCTCCCCCTCGCCCACGGCAGAGCAGGAGGACGGGGAGAGCGGGAGCAAGGCCCTGCCTGAAGAGCGCATCAACATCAACACCGCCACCGCCGAGGAGCTGCAGCGCCTGCCCGGCATCGGTCCCACCCGGGCCCAGGCCATCGTGGACGACCGTGCCGCCAACGGCCCCTTCCGCATCCCGGAGGACTTGACCCGGGTGAAGGGCATCGGCGAGGGCATTTTACAGGGGCTCATCGACTATATCACCGTGGAATAGCACTGCGAAGGGAGTTTTTATGAAAATACTGGTCGTGGACGACGAAAAAGTCCTGGTCAAAGGCATCAAGTTCAACCTGGAGAGCGAGGGCTACCAGGTGGAGGCCGCCTACGACGGCGAGGCCGCCGTGGAGCTGGCCCGGAGCGGCTCCTATGACCTCATCATCCTGGACCTGATGATGCCCAAGATCGACGGACTCCAGGCCTGCATGCGCATCCGGGAGTTCTCCAACGTCCCCATCATCATCCTCACCGCCCGCAGCGAGGACACTGACAAGATCATCGGCTTCGAGTGCGGCGCCGACGACTACATCACCAAGCCCTTCAACATCCTAGAGCTGAAGGCCCGGGTGCGGGCTCTCCTGCGCCGGGCGGGCATGGCCGCTCAGAAGGAGAAGGCCGGGCGGCTGACCATCGGCCACATCACCCTAGACCCCGACGAGCGCTCGGCCTTCAAGGACGGGGTGCCGGTGGACCTCACCGCCAAGGAGTTTGACCTCATGGAGCTCCTCATGCGCAACCCCGGCCGGGTGTACAGCCGGGAAAACCTTCTCAATGTGGTATGGGGGTATGAGTACGCCGGGGACTACCGCACGGTGGATGTCCACGTCCGCCGCCTGCGGGAGAAGCTGGAACTGGACCCCGCCCGCCCCACCTACATCCTGACCAAGTGGGGCGTGGGCTACTATCTGAAAAACACCTGATCCCCGGGAGGTGACATCCCATGGCCCATGTGCCCCACCGGCGGGGGGTGTCCCCGCGGCACTCCCTGCAAACAAAATTTCTCCTCAGCTACGGCATTATCATTCTGGCTCTGGTGCTCTTTCTGAACACCTATCCCATCATCATCTCCCAGGATATGGTCTTTCAGTCCAAGAAAGACTCCCTCTGGCGGCAGGCCGACATCATCACCTCCACTCTGGCCGGAGGCGAATCCCTCACCGCCGAGGGAGTGGAGGCCACCCTCACCAAGCTGGGTGTCACCGGCGTGGACCGGCTGATGGTCACCGGTCCCGATGGGCTGGTACTCTACGACACCAACGAGGTGGGAAATGCGGAGGGTAAATACGCCCTTCTGTGGGAGCTGGTCACCGCCCTGGACGGACAGGATGTGTTCCGCTCGGAGTACCAGGACAAGAGCTTCCGCAGCCGGGCCGCCGCCCCCATCCTCTACCGGGGCATGACCCAGGGGGCGGTATACCTCTACGAATGCGACGAAGAGCAGGCCCAGCTGCTGCTGGACTTCCAGGAAAACCTGTTGCGCATCTCAGTCATCGTCTGCGTGGCGGCGCTGCTGTTCAGCGTCCTCCTCTCCAAAGCCCTCACCCGCCGGGTGGGGGTGCTCCTCCAGGGCATCCGCACCGTGCGGGAGGGCGAGTACAGCTACCGGGTGAGCATGCCCGGCGGGGATGAGCTGTCCCGGCTGGCCGACGAGTTCAACGAGCTCACCGGCCGGCTCCAGACCACCGACGAGGTGCGCCGCCGCTTTGTCTCCGATGCCTCCCACGAGCTCAAGACCCCGCTGGCCTCTATCCGGCTGCTCAGTGACTCCATCCTCCAGAGCGACCACATGGACACCGAGACCGCCCGGGAGTTCGTCACCGACATCGGCAACGAGGCTGAGCGTCTCACCCGTATCACCGAAAAGCTCCTCACCCTCACCCGCCTGGACACCGCGCCGCCGGTGGAGCTCTCCCCGGTGGACGTAAAGGCGGTGGTGCTCCGCTCCCAGCGGATGCTCCTCCCCCTGGCCCAGAAGAGCGAGGTCACCTTCCAGCTGGACCTGGCCGAGGGGTGTCTCGTATGGGCCACCGAGGACGATCTGTCCCAGATCGCTTTCAATCTGATGGAAAACGCCGTCAAATACAATGTCCCCGGCGGTAAGGTGATGGTGAGCCTCTTCCTCCGCCGGGGCCGCACCCCGGAGACGGGGGACCTGGTGGTCCTCCGGGTGGAGGACACCGGCGTGGGTATCCCTGAGGCGGACCTGCCCAAGATCTTCGACCGCTTCTACCGGGTGGACAAGGCCCGCTCCCGGGCCGCCGGCGGTACCGGGCTGGGGCTGTCCATTGTCCGGGATACCGCCCGGCAGCACGGCGGCACCGTGGAAGTGAGCCGCCGCACCCCGGAGGGGACCTGCTTTGAGGTCACCTTCCCCCGCTGGAAGGAGGAACAGCCATGAGACGTCTGCTGCCCCTGCTCACTGCCCTCTCCCTGCTGTGCGGCTGCTCCAACACCGCACCCGCAACGCCCACCGCACCTGCCGGAGGCTATCTTCTCTATTTCCGCACGACCCAGGATTCTGCATCCTCTGCCCTCTCCGCCGAGGCCTGGACCCCCGACGCCGGGGAGGAGGACCTGCCCCGTGCCGCGGTGGAGGCCCTGCTGGAGGGGCCCCATCAGGACGGTCTGACCAGCCCCTTCCCCGCCGGAGTGGAGGTGCGGGGCCTTACTCTAAAGGATAAGGTGCTCCATCTGGACCTGTCGGAGCAGTATGACGCCCTGTCCGGCATGTCCCTCACGCTGGCTAACGCCTGCTTCACCCTGACCCTGTGCCAGCTGGAGGACGTAGACGCCCTGTCCATCACTGTGGAAGGCATGGACCCCGTCACCCTCTCCGGCACCCCCTACACCCCGGACCAGCTGCTCCTCCAGGGCGGCGAGGAGGAACAGGTGGAGATGACTGCCGCTCTCTGGTTTCCCCGGAGCAGCGGCGAAGGGCTGGGGGTGGAGTACCGCACCCTCTACCTCACCGGCGAGGCCTCTCTGAGCCGCGCCCTGCTGGAGGCCCTGCTGGCCGGCCCTACCTACGAGAGTCTCTCCCCCGTGCTCCCCGAGGGCACCGGGCTGCGCAGCGTCACGGTGGAGGACGGGGTGTGCTATGTGGACTTTACCCAGGCCTTTCGGGACGGCCTGCCCTCCGATCCGGAGGCTCTGCGCCTGCTGGTCTACTCGGTAGTCAACACCATGGCGGGCAATATGGAATCCATCCATCTGGTGCAGCTCCTCTCGGAGGGGGAGCCCCTCCCCGCCCTGGACGGCCTGGAGT
>DYBS01000169.1 GCA_019418525.1 Clostridiales bacterium | reverse complement strand
CTTTGCAAAGAAAGCGGTGCTCCCGCCGAGTAGGCGGCCCGCGCGGCGAGCGCAACCCCGGCGGGTCCCCGCCGGATAGACGGCCCGTCCGGCGAGGACAAAAAAGCGCCCGTGGGATTCCACGGGCACTTTTACTATGGCTGCTCTTATTCGGCAGTCTCTTCCTCTTTTTTGGTACACACAATGTTCAGCTCTTCCAGCTGCTTGGGCTCCACGAAGGAGGGAGCGCCCATCATCAGATCCTGGGCGTTCTTGTTCATGGGGAAGGGGATGATCTCCCGGATGGAGTCCTCGCCGGCCAGCAGCATGACCATGCGGTCCACGCCGGGGGCGATGCCCGCGTGGGGGGGCGCGCCGTAGGTGAAGGCGTTGTACATGGCGGGGAACTTGGCCTTCACGTCGTCCTCGCCCAGGCGGACGAGCTGGAAGGCCTCGATCATGATCTCCGGATCGTGGTTCCGCACGGCGCCGGAGGAGAGCTCCACGCCGTTGCACACCAGATCGTACTGGAAGGCGGTGATGCTCAGGGGGTCCACCTCGCCGGCGGCCGCCTTCTTCAGGATCTCCAGGCCGCCGTTGGGCATGGAGAAGGGGTTGTGGCAGAACTCCAGCTCGCCGGACTCCTCGCCGATCTCGTACATGGGGAAGTCCACGATCCAGCAGAACTCGTAGCGCTCCTTGTCGAAGTGCTGGGGGGCCAGGGCCACCACCTGCTTGAGGAGCACACCGGCGGTCTTTTGGGCGGTGAGCTTCTTCCCGGCGGTCAGGCCCACGAAGGTGCCGGGCTCCAGGCCCAGAGCGGCCACCACCTGGTCCTTGATGGGCTGGACGAACTTGGCGATGCCGCCCACGATCTCGCCCTTCTCGTCCAGACGGAACCAGTAGGCCTTCTGACCGGCCTGGACCTCCACGTCGGCGCAGAGCTTGTCGATCTGCTTGCGGGTGGCGGTGAAGCCGGTGACGGGCACGGCCTTGACGGTGTTGCCCTCAAAGGGCCCGAAGCCGCAGCCGGAGAGCACCTCGGTGGCGTCCTTCACGGTCAGGTCGATGCGCAGGTCGGGCTTGTCGGTGCCGTAGGTGTCCATGGCGTCCAGGTAGGACACCCGGCGGAAGGGGGCGGTGGAGGCGATGTTGTAGGTGCCGTACTTGGCGAAGATGGGGGGCAGCACGTCCTCCAGCACGGCGAACACGTCCTCCTGGTCGGCAAAGGCCATTTCCATGTCCAGCTGGTAGAACTCGCCGGGGGAGCGGTCGCCGCGGGCGTCCTCATCCCGGAAGCAGGGGGCGATCTGGAAGTACTTGTCGAAGCCGGAGGCCATCAGCAGCTGCTTGAACTGCTGGGGAGCCTGGGGCAGGGCGTAGAACTTGCCCGGGTGTTTCCGACTGGGCACCAGGTAGTCTCTCGCTCCTTCCGGCGAAGATGCAGTCAGGATGGGGGTGGTGATCTCCATGAAGCCGTGGTCGATCATGGCGGCGCGGAGGGCGGCCACCACGTTGGAGCGCAGGATGATGTTGTTTTTGACCTCGGGGTTGCGCAGGTCCAGATAGCGGTACTTCAGGCGGGCGCTCTCGTCGGCCTCCCGGCTGCGGTTGATCTGGAAGGGCAGCTCGTTGTGGCGACAGCGGCCCAGCACCTTAATGGCGGTGGGCACCACCTCGATGTCGCCGGTGGGCAGCTTGGGGTTCTTGGAATCGCGCTCCCGCACCACGCCGGTGACCTGGATGGTGGACTCCTTGTTGAGGGGCTTGATGATGCCCATCATCTCCTCATTCTCGATGACCACCTGGGTGGTGCCGTAGAAGTCACGCAGCACCACAAAGGCGAAGTTCTGGCCCACCTCGCGGACGTTCTCCAGGAAGCCCGCCAGGGTCACGGTCTGCCCCACATGCTCCATGCGGAGCTCGCCGCAGGAGTGGGTGCGGTGGGAATTACGCACGTTATCCATGGTAAATCAACTCCAAATCGTAATTTTATAGTTTAATATTACAAAAAGTTAATGAGAAAGCAGCCCTTCCAGCAGGGTGTGGGAGTAGGGCTCCTCCACCGGCAGGGTGACCCCCAGATCCTTCAGGACCAGTGCTCCCTCGTCCGGGCCGCAGAACCACACGTCCAGGGCCTCCGGGTTTTCCGGCGAGAAGGCGCACTGGACGGTGCGCTGCACGCTGTCCAGCACCGAGAAGGCCAGCTGGGTGGAGTCATAGACATGGAAGCCCGGCTTCTGCTGCTCCGGCGGGCCCACGAAGAGGGCGCTGGTCTCCGCCCAGGCGATGGTGACGCCGCCCTTGCCCACGTAGATGGCGGAGGCGTCCAGGTTCCAGCCGGTGAGGGCGCTCATCTCAGTGAGCAGGTGCTCCACCAGCAGGGAGCTCTCCGCCGCCGGGTCCAGGGCGCTGTGGGTGGAGAAGGGGACAAAGTCCCCTGCCTGGCCCACATAGAGGGTGTACTCCTGGTCCTCCGGCTGCTGGGCCGGGGACTCCTCCGGGTGCAGATAGCGGTGGTAGAAGTCCTCCACATCAAAGCGCTCATAGAGCGCGGTGCCGTCTCCGGCGGTGACGCCGAAATCTTGCAGTGCGGTGCGGAGCACATAGTCCCGGTAGGTCTCATCGCCGTTGAGGGTGTTGTCCCAGCGGAAGGCCGTGCCCCCCTCAGCGCAGGCCGTCTCCAGCCCGTCAATGAGGGAGAGAAGGTGGGGGAGGTACTCCCCGGCGGTGACGGTCTTGTCCGCCGCCGCGAAGAGCACGTCAGAGGGCTTCAGGCCCGCGGCGGTAAAGGGGGTGTAGTCGGCGGGGGTAAAGGAGAGGCGCAGAGCGGGGCGCGCGATACGCGCCACCATGGCGGCGCACTCCGCCCGGGTGAGGGTCTTGTCCGGCGCAAAGGTGCCCCAGGGGTCTACACCGGCCAGGATGCCCGCGTTATAGAAGGCCAGCACGCTGGGGTCCGACGTGTCGGGCAGGGTGGTGATGGCGTTGATGGGGGAGAGCATGTCCTCCGGCACCACGGCGGAGAGCAGATCCACAAACTCCTGCCGGGTGGCCTGCCTGGTGGGGTCGGGCACGTCGATGCCCTGTTGCTCCAGGTAGGTCATATAGGAGAAGTACCAGGGCAGGGTCTCGCCGGGCTTGGGGGTGGCCATGGGGATGGAGTCTCCGGTAATGGCCTCGTTCATGCGGGCGGCAATGGCGGCCACCTCGCCCACGGTGAGGACCTGCTGAGGGGCAAAGCCGGTGTCGGTGCCCACCATCAGGCCGATCTCATAGCAGACCTGGACGGAGTCGGCGTACCAGGTACCGGCGGCCACGTCGGCGTAGCCGGGGTAGGTCTTTTGGCTGGGGAAGGCCTCCGCCGGGGTGAGGGCCAGAGCGGAGCCCCCCAGCAGGGCGGCGGAGAGGGCCAGTGCGGCCGCTTTCCGAACAAGCATCATGAGATTACCCCCTGTCCTGGATGGGGGTGCCCGCGTTGCGCTGCGCCAGACCCGCCCGGATGCGCGCAATGGCCTCGTCCACGGTCTGGGTGAGCTGCTCGCCGGTGGCCATGTCCTTCACGGCGGCCTTGCCCTCCTTCACCTCGTCGTCACCCAGGAAGATGACGTAGGGAATGCCCAGCTTGTCGGCGTAGCCGATCTTCTGCTTGAACTTCTTGTTTTCGGTGTAGAGCTGGGTGCGGATGCCCGCGTCCCGCAGGGTGGTGGCCAGGGCGATGGCGGGGGAGAGGTCGGCGGTCATGGGCAGCACCAGCACGTCGGCGGGAGAAGTGAGGAGGTCGTCGTTCAGGTACTTCTGATCCTCCAGCACGAAGAAGAGCCGGGTCAGGCCGATGGAGATGCCCACGCCGGGCAGCTGCTTGTTGGTATAGTACTCGGCCAGGTTGTCATAGCGGCCGCCGGAGCAGATGGAGCCGATCTCCGGGTGGTCCAGCATGGCGGTCTCGTAGACGGTGCCGGTGTAGTAGTCCAGGCCCCGGGCGATGGTCAGGTCCACCTTGTAGTTTTCCGCGGGCACGCCGAAGGCAGACATGTAATTCACCACGGTGGAGAGCTCCTCCACGCCCTGGTCGAAGAGCTCGTTCTTGCCCTTCAGAGCGGCGAGGGCCCCCATGGGGTCGTCGGTGGAGAGAAGCTCCAGCAGCTGGTCGGCGGTGGCGGCGGGGACGGAGAACTCGTTCACCAGCAGCTCCTTCACCTTCTCGGAGCCGATTTTCTCCAGCTTGTCGATGGTGCGCATGACGTCGCCGGACTGCTCCTTCAGGCCCAGCAGGTCAAAGAGGCCGTTCAACACTTTCCGGTTGTTCACCCGGATCTGGAAGCGCCGTAAACCCAGGGCGGTGAAGGTCTTGTAGATAATGGAGGGGATCTCGGCCTCGTTGATGATGTCCAGGGAACCGTCGCCGATCACGTCGATGTCGGCCTGGTAGAACTCCCGGAAGCGGCCGCGCTGGGCGCGCTCGCCCCGGTAGACCTTGCCGATCTGGAAGCGGCGGAAGGGGAAGGTCAGGTCCCCGGTGTGGAGGGCCACGTACTTGGCCAGGGGCACGGTGAGGTCAAAGCGCAGGGACAGGTCGGTGTCGCCCTTGGTGAAGCGGTAGATCTGCTTCTCCGTCTCGCCGCCGCCCTTGGCCAGCAGCACCTCGCTGGCCTCAATGGCCGGGGTGTCCAGGGGGGTAAAGCCGTAGAGGGAATAGGTCTTGCGCAGGGTCTCCACCATCCGATCGAACTGGACCTGCCGCGCGGGCAGCAGCTCCATGAAGCCGGACAGGGTGCGGGGTTTGATGCGATCCATGGTGATCTCTCCTTTGTAGAAGGATAATGGGATTATGAAACGATGCCCGGCAATCGGGCGGTTTTTGCGCTCGCCGCGCGGGCCGCCTATCCGGCGGGGACCCGATTTCTTTTCGCGGAAAAGAAACCGGGGAAAGAAAAGGCCTCAAGGGGGCTGTCTGCCCCCTTGAGAATCCCCCCAAGTGGGCGGCCTTCGGCCACCTGGTTTTGCCGGCAGTACAACAGGCTGTTCATAGGCAACCGGCCTGGTTTTTGTTCTGCCGTGCTGGCGCAATCCTACCGCAGTGGAAGATACGCCGGGATGCGCCTTTGGGGGAGTCCAGAGGGGCGGTATCCCCCCTCTGGGCTTTCTTTCCCACCGC
>DYBS01000168.1 GCA_019418525.1 Clostridiales bacterium | reverse complement strand
GGCGTTCAGTGAGCCATGGCTCTCCCGCACGGCCCTCGCGCCCCGGGACATCCTGCTCCACGATCTGACGGGGCAGTACCTGTGGTTCCGGGTGGAGCTCACCGCCCAGGGGGACGAGCCCCCCACGGTGGGCAATCTGAAGCTCCGCTTCCCCAAGGACACCTGGATGAAGTACCTGCCCGAGGCCTACCAGCCCCGGCCGGGGGAGAGCCCCTTCGTGGAGCGCTATCTGAGCATCTTCCAGTCCCTGTACAGCGACCTGGACCAGGAGATCCGGGATGTGGCCCGGTATCTGGACCCGGATGTGGTGGGGGGCGGGTATCTGGAGTGGCTCTCCGGCTGGCTGGATGTAGAGGACCGCTACCTCTGGCCGCAGGAGAAGCTGCGCACCCTGGTGCGGCGGGGCATGGAGCTCTACCGCATCCGGGGCACCCGGCAGTATGTGGTGGAGATGGTGGAGCTCTACACCGGCCACACCCCCTGGGTGGTGGAGCACAGCGACATCGAGCCCTTCCTCACCGACACGGGGCGGGCGGCGCTGCTCAAGGAGCTCTACGGCGAGAGCCCCTATATGGTGACCCTCATCCTGGAGAGCTCGGCGCTGGAGAGTAACGAGGCCTATAAGGCCCTGCTGCGCATCATCGACAACGCCCGGCCCGCCTGGGTGGAGGTGAACCTGGTGGTGCTCACACCCTATCTCTTTCTGGACAAATACAGCTATCTCGGCATCAACAGCACTTTGGACCGGTACCGGCCGCTGCACCTGAACGGCAGCTCGGCGCTGCCCTTCACCCGCCTGGGCGGGGAGGGCGAGCAGGTGCTCTCAACTTAAAGAAGGGCGGAGAGGACATTGAAGAATCTGAACTACTTTCCCTTTGCGCGCAGCCGTTACTTCTACGGCAAACTGCTCACGGTGGATGACTTTGAGACCGAGCAGAAGTACATGAACGACAAGCGCCGCATGGTCAACCGCTTCCTCCACGGCAGCGGCGTGGTGTGCGGCATGAACGTGGTACGGGTGGACGACCGGACCATCTCGGTGGAGATGGGTCTCGCGCTGGACTTTGCCGGGCGGGAGATCGTGGTGGACGCGCCGGTGATTCGCAAGCTGGACATGATCGACGGCTACGACGAGAGCGCCGGGGAGGACGGGTACCTCTACCTGTGCATCGAGTATGCCGAGGAGGACACCGAGCCGGTCCACAGCATCGCCGGCTCCACCGCCCGGGGCACCGGCGAGGTGGAGTACAACAAGGTCTCCGAGGGCTACCGCATCTTCTTCACCGCCCAAGAGCCGGAGCACGAGGGCTTCACCACCGCCAACCACTACCGGGACACCAAGACGGTGTACTGGGGCAACGGCATCCGCATCAAGCAGTGCCTCAACCGCTTCCTCACCGCCGGCGGGGAGGCCGTCCTCACCGTGCTGGTGGAGAACATGGGGCAGCAGCAGTCCTTCGCTTTCGACTACGACGTGGCCCTCACCTGCCTGGAGCACGAGGGGAAGGACCGAGTGCGGGTCCACTTCGACGAGCGGGACTTTCCCAAGGCCGGGCGCTACCGTCTGGACATCCCCCTCACCACCCTGCCGGTGCACAGCGCCGAGGGCGGGGCGCAGGTGGTGCCCGACAGCCTGAGCCTGACGGTGGGGGGCCGCAGCGTGGCCGCCCAGGCCGCTGGGGGCAACCTGTGCCGGGTGCTCTCGGGCAGCGCCGAGGGGGCGGTGATGGACCAGTATTACCGCACCGCCATGGAGGAGATCGTCCGCAACACCTACCAGCAGAGCATCTATCTGGCCAAGATCTCCCTCATCCAGGCGGGGCCCTCCTACTACATCGAGAGCGTGGAGAATATGCCCTTCCGGCAGTATGTGTTCAACGGCTCCCTGTCGGCGGCCATGAACGACCTGATTCTGGCCAAGCTGGACCGGCTGGAGAAGGAGCGGCCCGGCGAGGCGGCTGCACCGGCTCCCGCCCCCGCACCGGTGGCGCTGCGGAATGTGGCCTCCGGCTCGGTGGTGGTGAATCTGGGCATCGGCGGCGTGGAGGGCCAGCGTTTCTTCTCCAAGGAGATCGCCCACGGCCTGGGGCTGGGGCCGGTCCACATCGGGCTGGGCGCCGCCTGGGACATCCACGACGACTCGCCCATCATCTGCGGCTCGCCGGAGATCTTCGACGAGGAGGGCGGCGAGGTCCACGCAGAGCTTGCCGCCAAGGTGGATGTGACCAAGGGCACCTTCGTGGTGGGCCTACGGCTGATTGCCCCTACCTCCGCCCGGCACGTGCGCATCCACTGGACTGCCGTGCGGGACACGAAGGAGGCGGTCCACGACCGGGAGCAGCGGCGCATCTTCATCCGGCCCGACGTGTGCGAGCTGGAGGTGCGGGAGACCTGCTACTTCCAGGCGCTCTTTGAGAACGTGTCCGACCAGCGGGTGCGCTGGAGCGTGAAGGAGCCCCAGGGGGGCGAGATCGACGAGAACGGCCTGTATACCGCCCCCAACACGGTGGGCGTGTACGAGATCGTGGCCGAGAGCCTGGCTCATCCGGAGCTGCGGGCCTCCACTTACGTGGTGGTGCGGGACGGCGCGCAGGCCGAGGCATAAGGGTAAGTTGCAACAGGAGGTGTGGAGATGATCGTCCGGACGATGGACAAGCGCCTGGCCGTGCTGCGGGTGCTCCGCAGGGACGCGGACGAGGAGATCTATGTCTGCCGGGATCTGAATGAGCCGGAAGGCGAGCTGAGTACCCTGGCCCGGTTCCGCAATCCGGCCCTCAACCGCTATCTCCTGCCCATGCTGGCCCGGCAGCAGGAGAACCCGGCCTTTGAGGATTTCCTGGGGCTGTTCAGCCAGGACGGGGATCTCTACGCCCGCTTTCGGTACAGCGAGGCCCCCTTTCTGTCCCAGCGGCTGGAGGAGGGGGACTTCAGCCTGGAGGAGCGGCTGGTCATCGGCGGGAATCTGCTGGAGCGGATGACCCTGCTGAACATGCCGGCTCCCATCCAGTTCGAGGCTCTGCGGGAGCGCAACGTGACGGTGGACGACAGCCTCCAGGTGCGCTTCAACTATGTGCTGGAGTCCATGACGGCCTGCTACAACGTGGACATGGGCTTCGTGTGCGTCCGGGTGGGGGAGCTGCTGCGGGTGCTCTTCGACCCCGAGCTCTCGGCCCAGGGCGTACCGGAGCTGGAGCGGTACCTCCAGGACCTGGATCTGGCGAAGTACGACAGCTATCTGGAGCTCTACCGGGCCTACAACGATGTGCGCGCCGCCCTGCGGGGACGGGCGCCGGAGGGGAAGGTGGAGCCCAATACCCGGCTCTTCCGCCTCTGGAGGCGGGTCAAGGAGCTGCGGCGGTTTGTGAAGCCGGTACTGGGCGGACTGGTACTGGTAGCGGCCTTCTGCTACCTGGTGTACACCCTGCTGGTGCCCGCCACGCCCACAGAAGCGCCGGTCCGCTTTGACGCCATCGGCACCGTACAGATCCAAAGCGCCCAGACGCCCGGCACCTGACGCCGGACGCGCCGGGAGAGAGGGGAATCGACCATGCGCTTTACCAACAATACCAGCCTGCTTCAGGTCCTGAAATACAGCAGCCAGCGGCTGGCGCGTATCCTGACGGTGCCGATGACCACTGGCTACCGGAAGCTGCGCCAGGTGCTCAATCCCAACGGATTCTCCACGCGGGTCATGGCCGATGTGCGGGAGGGCGGCAAGAAGCTCATCACCGGCAAGCCCCAGTCCCTGGAGGACTACTTCTCTCTGGGGAACTACTACATCGCTAAGAAGCTGGTGTTCCTGGTGGGACTTTTGGTGCTGGTGGTGCCGGTGCTCTACCTGAAATTCCTCTACCCGGTGGTTCGCTCCAATTTCCTCACCACCACCATGGTGGTCAACAGCCTGGAGACGGCGGGGTACAGCGGCAAGGTGGAGCTCCTCTCCAGCCGGGGCGGCACGGTGCTCTACCGGGGGCCCCTGGTGGAGGGGAGGATCACCGGCCAGGGCAAGCTCTACGACTACGAGGGCAACCTGGTCTACCAGGGGGACTTCGTCCTGGAGCAGTACGAGGGCAGCGGCGAGACCTTCTGGCCCAACGGGAACCCCTGCTACATCGGTTCCTTCGCGGCCAACCAGTACGAGGGCCGGGGCAAGCTCTACTCCGAGCGGGGCGTTCTCCTCTACGAGGGGGACTTCGTGGCAGGCAAGTACGAGGGCAGCGGCACCCTTTACAACGAGGACGGCACCATCCTCTATGAGGGCGGCTTCAAATCCGGCCTCTATGAGGGGGAGGGCACTCTCTACCAGGACGGCGCGGTGCTCTACACCGGCACCTTCGCCGCCGGTGAGATGGCGGGCGAGGGCAAGCTTTACGCCGGGGACCTGGTGATCTACGAGGGCGGCTTTGCCGGCAACACCTTCGAGGGTACCGGCAAGGAGTACGACCCGGTGGAGGGCCGGCTCCTCTACGATGGCTCCTTTGTGGCCGGAAAGTACGAGGGCGACGGCCGCCAGTTCGACGCCGACACCGGCGCGCTGGTCTATGAGGGGACTTTCTACCAGGGCCAGCGGGAAGGCGAGGGCAAGGAGTACGACCCCGAGACCCAACTGCCCCGGTATGAGGGCGGCTTCAAGGCCGGGCGCTACGACGGCGAGGGCACCCTGTACGACGAGACGCTGGGCGTGCCCATCTACAAGGGCGGCTTCCGTCTGGGCGTCTACCACGGCACCGGCACCGAGTATGACCCGGTCACCGGGTTCGTCACCGCCTCCGGCGAGTACCGCAACGGCCAGCTGGTGGAGGTCGGCGCCGACGGCACCGTTACCGGCGAGGTCACCGCCCCCAGCCTGCCCCCGGAGGGGAGCGGCGGGGAAGGAGATACCACCGGCGGCGAGGGCTCCGGCACCCAGCCCGGCGGCGGGACCTCTGGCGGAGAGACGGGCAGTGGGACCTCCGGCCAGACGGGTGGTCAAACCGGCGGCCAGACCGGTGGCGAAACCAGCGCTAGCGCGGTCTACCACGGGCCGACTACCGCGTCGGGTGGCGTGGATTACAGCGCCCTGGCCGGTATGTCTTACAGCCAGGCCACCCAGCAGTTCTCCGGCGGCGGGGACAGCTGGTCCCTGTCCGACGGCAAGGCCGCCGTGTACAGC
>DYBS01000167.1 GCA_019418525.1 Clostridiales bacterium | reverse complement strand
AATATGTAATGCTACGTGTAAACGGCAAGGTGAGGCCCAGGAGTTGGCGGCCCGGAACGATGCCATGATCGTGATCGGCGGCCGCGAAAGCTCCAACACCAGGCGTCTCACCGAACTGTGCGCTGCCCTCTGCCCCACGGTCCTGTGGGTCGAACGGGGCGAGGATTTGGAACCTTCCGACCTGTATGGGAAGGCTTCCATAGGAATCACCGCGGGCGCATCGACGCCCGGGTGGATTATAAAGGAGGTCTATGACAAAATGAGCGCAGAAAACATGGAGATCGAGGAATCCTTCGCTGAGATGCTGGAGAAATCGATCAAAACTTTAAATACAGGGGAGAAGGTCACGGGTGTTGTCACTGGCATCACCCCCACTGAGATCTACGTCGATCTGGGCACCAAGCACGCCGGTTACATACCGGTGTCTGAGCTGACCGACGATCCCACTGTGAAGGTCGAGGACATCGTGAAGGTCGGCGACGAGATCGAGACCTACGTCATGCGTGTCAACGATCAGGAGGGCGTGGTCACCCTGTCCAAGAAGCGCCTGGATACCGTCAAGAGCTGGGACGATATCGAGCAGGCCAAGGAGGACCACACTGTGGTCGAGGGCTTGGTCACCGAGGAGAATAAGGGCGGCGTTGTCGTCAATGTGAAGGGCATCCGCGTGTTCGTGCCCGCCTCCCAGACCGGTCTGCCCCGCAGCGCTTCCATGAGCGAGCTGGTCAAGCAGAAGGTGCGCCTGCGTATCACCGAGGTCAACCGTGCCCGTCGCCGCGTGGTGGGCTCCATCCGCGCTGTGGCCGCCGAGGAGCGGGCTGAGAAGGCCGCCAAGGTGTGGGCTGAGATCGAGGAAGGCAAGCGCTACACCGGCGTGGTCAAGTCCCTGACTTCTTACGGCGCCTTTGTGGACATCGGCGGCGTGGACGGCATGGTCCACATCTCCGAGCTGTCTTGGTCCCGCATCAAGGACCCCAGCGAGGTCGTGAAGGTGGGCGACACCGTGGAGGTGTACGTCATCTCCGCTGACAAGGAGAAGAAGAAGATCTCCCTGGGCATGAAGGACCGCAGCGAGGATCCCTGGGCCAAGTTTACCTCCACCTATGACGTGGGCTCCGTGGCCAACGTGAAGGTGGTCAAGCTGATGACCTTCGGCGCCTTCGCCGAGATCGTGCCCGGCGTGGACGGCCTGATCCACATCTCCCAGATTGCCGATCACCGCATCGACAAGCCCGGCGACGTGCTGAGCGAGGGCCAGATGGTGGACGTGAAGATCACCGACATCGACTTCGAGCACAAGAAGGTGTCTCTGTCCATCCGCGCTCTGCTGGAGGACGCCAAGCGCGCTGAGGCTGAGGCTGACGGCGAGTAATCCCAAGTTGGTTCAAGGACCCGCTTTCCGCTGGAAAGCGGGTCCTTTTTTGCCTTGAGAGAGGGATTTTACGGGATTTGACGTGGATTTTTCTTGCCAGATATTCTGCCTGGGTATATAATAGAATCAACATCAAACGCAAATGAAGGGAGTTTTGGACTGCGAGGGAGTGCCCGGGAGGTGGCAGCTATGTTTCAGATCGGTGAGAAGATTGTCCATCCGATGCACGGAGCCGGTGTGATCGACAGCATCGTGCAGAAGAAGGTCAACGGTGTGGTACGGGACTACTATGTGCTCAAATTACCCCTGAGCGGGATGCTGGTCATGATCCCCACACAGAACAGCGAGGAGATCGGTGTGCGTCCCATCGTGGCAGGGGAGGAGGCGGAGCGTGTGATTGCCGCCATTCCCGGCATCCAGGTGGAGATGACCTCCAACTGGAACCAGCGCTACCGGGAGAACATGCTCCGCCTGAAGAGCGGCGACCTGATGGAGGTGGCCCGGGTGGTGAAGGGCCTTTCCGTGCGGGACGAGGAGCGGGGCCTCTCCACCGGCGAGCGGAAGATGCTCCACTCGGCCCGGCAGATTCTGATTTCCGAAATTGTCCTCTCCCAGAACGCCAGTTATGAGGATGTGGAGGCGCGCATCAATACAGCTTTGGCGTAGTAAGATGGAATATGGTTCGAGGAGGAGCCTTCGGGCTCCTTTTTCGTGAAGAAAGGCGGGACATAGATGGGGATTTTCCAACGGCGGCGGCGGGGGACCAGCGCTCCCCAGTGCGCCGCAGTGGTTCCGGCGGCCGGCTCTTCCACCCGGATGGGCCAGGATAAGCTCTTTGCCACACTGGGGGGTGTGCCGGTGCTAGTCCACACCCTGCGTGCGCTGGAGAGCTGTCCCTCCATTGGGGAGATCATCGTGGTCACCCGGCCGGACCATCTGGTAGAGGTGGGCAAGCTGTGCCGGGAGGCCGCATTAGACAAGGTGAGCAAAGTGGTCTCAGGCGGCGCCACCCGCACCGAGTCGGTGTTGGCCGGAGTGAGTGCGGTAGGGGAGGGATATCCCCTCGTGGCCATTCATGACGGAGCTCGGCCCCTGGTGAGCCGGGAGGTGGGGGAGGCTGCCATCACCGCCGCTGCCACCGGGAGCGCCGCAGCTCCGGCGGTACCAGTGAAGGACACCGTAAAGGAGGCAGAGCGGGGCATCGTCACCACCACCCCCGACCGCTCCCGGCTCTTTGCTGTACAGACCCCCCAGGTCTTTGACACCGACCTCATCCGCACCGCCCTCACCCGGGCTGTTGAGGAAGGGATCTCCCTTACCGACGATTGCGCGGCGGTGGAGCGGATGGGGGTACCGGTGGCCCTGACCCAGGGCTCTTACACCAATCTGAAGATCACCACCCCAGAAGATCTGGCGGTGGCGGAGGCGCTGCTGGACTGGAGGGATGGGACATGAGGATCGGACATGGCTACGACGTACACCGCCTGACGGAAGGGCGGGCCCTTATCCTGGGCGGCGTGGATATCCCCTACGAAAAAGGCCTGCTGGGCCACTCGGATGCGGACGTGCTCACTCATGCGGTGATGGACGCCCTGTTGGGAGCGGCGGGCCTGTGGGATATCGGCCACGCTTTCCCGGACACCGACCCGGCCTACGAGGGTGCCGACAGTCTGGTACTGCTGGACCGGGTGATGGAGATGCTCCGGGAACGGGGCTTCCGGGTGGGTAATGTAGATGCCACCATCCTGGCCCAGCGCCCCAAGCTGGCCCCCTATATCCCACAGATGCGGGAGAATCTGACCCGGCGGATGGGAATTGCGCCGGACCGGGTGAACGTGAAGGCCACCACCGAGGAGGGGCTGGGCTTCACCGGCTCCGGGGAGGGTATGGCGGCCCACGCCGTAGCCCTGCTGGAGGAGAACTGAACCAAGGCGGCAGAGAAGAAACGCTCTGCCGCCTTTTACTGTGTCCGGTCAGGGAGGGGTTGCATAGACTGAGGCGAGAGGAGCGTTCTGTCATGGTCTATTATCTCATTGTCTGCCGTTCCCTCACCTATGCCCAGCGCACCGCCGCCGTGCTGGAGCGGGTGGGGGTGGCCGCCCGTCTGATGCGCTCGCCCCGGATTATCGCCGGGGATGGGTGCGGCTATTCGGTGAAAATCGCCGAGCGCAATCTGGCCCTTGCCCTCACCGTCCTGGCCAAACAGGGGCTGAGCCCCAAGCGGGTCTTTCTCCAGAACGGGGATGGGAGCTATCAGGAGGTGGGGCTATGATCTATCTGGACAGCGCCGCCACCACCCTGCAAAAGCCGCCCCAGGTAGCCCGGGCCTGTGCCTGGGCGGTGAGTAATCTCTCCACGCCGGGGCGCGGGAGCCATCCCGCCGCCGCTCGGGCTGCCCAGACAGCCTACCGCTGCCGTGCTCTGGCCGGCGAGCTCTTCGGCTGTGCGCCGGAGCGGGTCATCTTTACCTTTAATGCCACCCACGGGTTAAATATTGCGATCAAGAGCCTGGTGCCCCCCGGGGGAAAGGTAGTCATATCCGGGTATGAGCACAACGCTGTCACCCGGCCTCTCTACACCTTGGGGGCCCGCGTCGCTGTAGCGGAGGCGCCGCTCTTTGACCGGGAAGCCATGCTGCGGTCCTTTGAGCACTTGGTGGTTCCCGGTACCGATGCGGTGGTCTGTACCCATGTGTCCAATGTCTTTGGCTTTGCCCTGCCTATCGAGGACATCGCCGCCCTGTGCCGCTGGAGGGGGGTGCCCCTCATCGTGGACGCCTCCCAGTCAGCGGGGGTACTGCCCCTGTCTCTGGAGGAGCTGGGGGCGGCCTTTATTGCCATGCCGGGCCATAAGGGGCTCTACGGTCCCCAAGGCACCGGCCTTCTCCTGTGCGGTCGGGAGGACGCCGTCCCCCTTCTGGAAGGCGGGACGGGCAGCGCCTCGGCCCAGCCGGAGATGCCGGACTTTCTTCCCGACCGGCTGGAGGCAGGTACCCACAATATGGCCGGTATCGCCGGGCTGCTGGAGGGTCTGCTGTTTGTGCAGCGCACCGGATTGGAGCGCATCCGGCAGCACGAAGGGAGACTTACTGCCGCCGCCACCGCTCGACTGAGGCGCATTTCTGGGGTAGAGGTGTTCTCTGGCCCGTCGGGGAGCCAGACTGGGGTGCTGTCCTTCCGAATCAGCGGGCTGGACTGTGAAGCAGTGGGGGAGGCCTTGGCCCGCCGCGGTATTGCTGTCCGAGCCGGGCTCCACTGTGCGCCCCTGGCCCACCGCACTGCCGGGACCTTCGACACCGGTACAGTGCGGGCCAGTTTCTCCGCGTTCAACCATCTCCGGGAGACCGAAATGCTGGCCTCTGTGGTGTTTGCTCTGGTCCCACGGCACGGATAAAACAAAAATAGGTGTTATACGAAGAAAAACAGATCTCTGTGGGCATGATAAACCCGGGTCCACCTGTGCGGACAGGGGACCGGGGAGGAAATGCGATGCAACAGCAACAGACACGCCGCCCCGTCGAGACCCTCCTCTGTGGGAGTGTGGGCGGGGCGGCCTATTACGCCATCGAGCTGACTTGGCGGGGTCATTCCCACTGGACCATGGCCCTGCTGGGCGGCATACTTTTTGTCATTCTGGGAGGGATTGAACAGCATCTGGGGGGGGACATCCCACTCTGGATCCAGGCGGCTCTTGGGAGTGTCATCGTCACCGCCTGCGAGCTGTCAACGGGGATCTGGATTAACCTGATACTGGGGCTGCATGTGTGGGACTACTCCCAGGTAC
>DYBS01000166.1 GCA_019418525.1 Clostridiales bacterium | reverse complement strand
CGGCGACCCCATCGTGGGCTTCATCACCCGGGGCTTCGGCGTGTCGGTCCACCGGGCCGACTGCCCCAACTGCGCCCCCGAGAAGCGCAAGCCTGAAGAGGCCGGACGCTGGGTCAAGGTGTCCTGGGTCACCGACGGCGATCAGCCCACTGCCTACAAGACCTCTCTCTCCATCTCCGCCAAGGACCGGGACGGCCTCACCCTGGACATCGCCATGGCCCTCTCGGTGGTCAAGGTCAAGACCACCAGCCTCTCCGCCCGCTCCATGCCCGACGGCTACGCCGCCGTGTCCATCGTGCTGGAGGTCAAGGACCAGGCCGAACTCACCTCGGTCATCAACAAACTGGGTCAGATCCAGGGGGTCTACCAGGTCAAGCGCGCGGCGGGCTAACGCGTCCCGCCGCCGCGCCGGACTCCCCCGCCGGGGAGCCACAACATTGCCATGGAGGCGTTTACAATGGAAAACCGCTTTGTGCCCCTGCTCCTGGGGGCCGACATCAACGTATACAGCATGGCCCGGGCCTTTCACGAGGCCTACGGCGTCAAGACCGTGGCCTATGGCATGTACCCCTCCGGCCCGTGCTTTGGCAGCGACATCATCGACTACCGTGTGTGTGAGCACAACGACGAACCCGAGGTGGTGCTGGCCAATGTGAAGAAGGTGGCCGCCGAGTTTGCCGACCGCAAGGTGATCCTCCTGGGCTGCGGCGACAATTACCTGACCTCCATCGCCTGCAACCTGCCCAACTTCCCCGAGAACGTCATCGCGCCCTATATCGACCTCTCCCTCATGGAGACCCTGATCCATAAGGAAAAGTTCTACGAGCTGTGCGACAAGTACGGCATCGACCACCCCGCCACCTTTGTTTACAAAAAGGGCATGGGCCACGACTTCACCCTCCCCTTCGACGGCCCCTTCGTGGTGAAGCCCGCCGAGAGCGCCACTTACTGGGACCACCCCTTCGACACCCAAAAGAAGGCCTATGTCCTCCAGACCCGGGAGGAAGTGGACCGGGTGCTGGACGAGATCTACGAGCACGGCTATGAGGACTCCCTCATCATCCAGGACTTCATCCCCGGTGACGACAGCTTCATGCGGGTGGTGACCAACTACTCCGGCGCCGACGGCAAGGTGCGCCTCATGTGCGTGGGCCACGTGCTGCTGGAGGAGCACACCCGCCACGGCATCGGCAACCACGCCGTCATCATCACTGAGCCTGAGCCGGAGCTGTGCGAGCAGCTGCGCCGCTTCCTGGACGACATCGGCTACACCGGCTTCTCCAACTTCGACGTGAAGTACGACCAGCGGGACGGCAAGTTCAAAGTCTTTGAGATCAACACCCGCCAGGGCCGCAGCAACTACTATGTCACCGGCGCGGGCTACAACCTGGCCAAGTACCTGGTGGAGGACCGCATCGAGGGCAAGTCCTGTCCCCTCACCGTCACCAAGAACCGCCACATGTGGTGGGTCATCCCCAAGAGCGTGGCCTATGACTACGTGAACAAGCGCTACCACCAGGAGATGAAGTCCCTGGAGCAGTCCGGCGCCGTGGTGAATCCCCTCTTCTACAAGGCTGACCACAACCTCATCCACAAGCTGCGCATCATCAAGGACCAGTGGCGCTACAAGCAGCGCTACGCCAGCTCCATGGAGAAGGCGAAATGACGGAACAGCGACTGGGTATTTTAGGCGGCATGGGCCCCCAGGCCACCCAGATCTTCTACCAGCGCATTCTGGACATGACCGACGCCGCCCGGGACCAGGACCACGTGCCCACCCTCATCTGGAGCGACACCCAGATGCCCGACCGCACCGCCGCCATCCTGGGTGGCGGCGAGGGGGCCGAGGCGTGCTATCAGCGGCTTCTGGCCGGCGCGAAGCTCCTGGAAAACGCCGGGTGCACCATCCTGGGTATCCCCTGCAACACCTCCCACTACTTCGCCGACCGGCTCCAGAGCGAGCTGAAGTCCCTGCGCCTCATCCATATGGTGCGGGAGACCGCCGCCGTCATGGCCCAGAGCGGCTGCCGCCGGGTGGGCATCCTGGCCACCGACGGCACAGTCCAGACCGGCGTGTACCAGCGGGAGTGCGAGGCCCTGGGCCTCGCCTGCCCCGCCCTCCCTGCGGAGGTGCAGAAGCTGGTCATGTCCATCATCTACGACGAGATCAAGCGGGGCGAGACCGGCTCCCGGGAGAAGTTCGCCGTCATCGACCGCTGTCTCCGCCGGGACCTGGGGTGCGACGGGGCCATCCTGGGCTGCACCGAGCTGAGCGTCTACCGCAGCTACCACGGCCTGCCCGGGTACTACCTCGACGCCATGGACGTGCTGGCCCGGCAGTGTATCACCGCCTGCGGCTACCCCCTGCGCATGGTCTGAGAAAGGAGGCCCCCCATGGACGCCCATATCCTGGTGGTGGACGACGAGCCGGAGATCGCCGACCTGGTGGAGGTCTACCTCCAGAGCGAGGGCTTCACCGTCCACACCTGCGGCAGCGGCACCGAGGCCCTGGAGCTGGTCAAGCGCCAGCCCCTGGACTTAGCTATCCTGGACGTGATGCTCCCCGACATCTCCGGCTTCACCCTCTGCGGCGAGATCCGCAAGGAGCACCACTTCCCCGTCCTCATGCTCACCGCCAAGGCCGAGGACACCGACAAGATCACCGGCCTCACCATCGGGGCCGACGACTACATGACCAAGCCCTTCAACCCTCTGGAGCTGGTGGCCCGGGTGAAGGCCCAGCTGCGCCGCTACACCCGCTATAACGAGGTGGACCGGGGCTCCGGGGACGTCATCGACATCAACGGCCTGGTCATCAACCGCGCCACCCACGAGTGCTGGCTCTACGACCAGCCGCTGGTCCTCACCCCCATCGAGTTCGACATCCTGTGGATGCTGTGCGAGAACCGGGGGCAGGTCATCTCCGCCGAGCGCCTCTTTGAGAGCGTTTGGAAGGAGAAATACCTGGACCGCAACAACACCGTCATGGTCCACATCCGCCGCCTGCGGGAGAAGATGGGGGAGCCGTCCCGCAACCCCCGCTTCATCAAGACCGTCTGGGGCGTGGGCTACAAGATCGACTGACCGCAAGCCGGGGCGCACCGCGTCCCGGTTTTTCCACTCTTTCAGGAGGTATCCGCCATGGAACGACCCATTCTCCCCCTGGGCGACTACTATCAGCTCCTCATCAAGCACGGCCTGCTGGCCGACCAGACCCCGCTGAAGGCCAATCTGGCCCAGCCGGTGGCCCTGGTGTCCTGCGACTCCCAGAAGGTGGTCCCCGGCACCCTCTTCCTCTGCAAGGGCAAGGCGTTCAAGGGCCAGTACCTGGCCCAGGCCCTGGAGCGTGGGGCCTTCGCCTACGTGAGCGAGCAAATTTACCCCGAGGGGGGCGCCGCCCCCTGCATTCGGGTCACCGACATCCGCGCCGCCATGGGCCTGCTGGCCGACCTGGCCTACGGCCACCCCTCGGGCGGGCTGACCATCACCGGCATCACCGGCACCAAGGGCAAGACCACCGCCGCCTACTATATCAAATCCATCCTGGACGCCTGGCTGGCCACTCAGGGCCACCGGGAGAGCGCCATTTTGTCCACCATCGTCACCGACGACGGGGTGGAGCGCAGGCCCGCCAAGCTCACCACCCCCGAGCCCCTGGACCTCCAGCGCCACCTCTTCCACGCCCGCTCTTCCGGCGCGGACTATGTCACCATGGAGTGCTCCAGCCAGGCCCTCAAATACGGCCGGGTCATCGGAGTGGACCTCGCCTGCGCCGTGTTCCTCAACATCGGCGAGGACCACATCTCTCCCAACGAGCACCCGGACTGGGCGGACTACTTCGCCTCCAAACTGCTCATCTTCCGCCAGGCCAGGACCGCCTGCATCAACCTGGACTGCGACCACGCCCGGGAGGTGTATGACGCCGCCCGGCAGTGTGAACGGGTAGTGACCTTCTCCCAGAAAGACCCCGCCGCCGATGTGTACGCCACCAACGTACACAAGGTGGGGAGCACCACCGCCTTCCACCTGCGTACCCCCTCCTATGAGCGGGACATGGTGCTGGGCATGCCGGGGCTCTTCAACCTGGAGAACGCCCTGGCTGCCGTGGGTGTGGCGGAGCTCTACGGGATCCCCGGCGAGATCGTGGCCGACTGTCTCGCCAAAGCCGCCGTCCCCGGCCGCATGGAGCACTACACCTCCGCCAACGGAGAGGTGTCGGTCATCGTGGACTACGCCCACAACGGCATGAGCCTGGAGGCCCTCCTCCGCTCCGCCCGGGCGGAGTACCCGGGGCGGGAGCTGACCGTCCTCTTCGGCTGCACCGGCGGCAAGGGTCTGGACCGCCGGGAGGGCATGGGCAACGCCGCCGGAGCCTGGGCCGACCGCATCCTCCTCACCGAGGACGACCCCGGCCCGGAGGAAGTGGCGGACATCTGCGCCGACATCCAGGGCTATCTGGACCACTACGGCAAGGTGGGCTCCGTCATCCCCGACCGCCCCGAGGCGGTGTTCCGGGCGGTGCTGGAGTGCCACACCCCGGCGGTGGTGGTGCTGGCGGGCAAGGGCTGCGAGATGGAGCAGAAGCGCAAGAACGGCCCCGAACCCTGCGTCCCCGACGGCCTGCTGGCCCAGAAGGCCCTGTCCGAGTACGACAAGCGGCAGTGAACCGGACGCTGCTGGACCCCCTCTTTGCCGCCGGTGGGGCGGCGGACTGGGGGTGGACCTCTTACGAAACACTGACGCCCCATATGGACGAAAGCGCCCGGGAGAAGGCCGAAAGCCTCTGCCCCGGGGCGCAGTGTGTCCTGGTGTGCGCCGTGCCCTACTACGCCGGAGACACGTCGGGGAACCTGTCTCTCTACGCCCGAGGGAAGGACTACCATCTGGTTTTAGGGGACCTTCTGAATCCCATCTGTGAAGCGCTCCGGCAGAATTACCCCTCGTATCACTTTGTGCCCGGTGTGGACAACTCCCCCCTGCCGGAGCGGGAGGCCGCCTGGGCTGCGGGCATCGGCCTGCGGGGAGAGCACGGGTTGGTGATTTTGCCGCCCTACGGCTCCTGGGTCTTTCTGGGCACCATCCTCACCGACCACCCGGCGCCGCCCCCCGACCGTCCTCCCAGTCCCCCCTGTATCCGCTGCGGGAAGTGCAAAAAGA
>DYBS01000165.1 GCA_019418525.1 Clostridiales bacterium | reverse complement strand
TCCCCCCCTCCCGCAGGCAGAGGATGAGGGCAAAGGTGCACACCACTGCCCCGGCGATGTCCACAAAGCCGGTGACCGAGGTGTAAAAGAGGGACGGGAGGGCCAGCATGGCCGCCACGCCCAGCCACAGCCCCGGCTTCCGCCGGGTGCGGGCGTAGGCCCACATAAGGGCCAGCATGGGGAAGAGGCAGAAATTGCCGATGGACATCAAATACACCCGTCGGGAGGGCCCAAAGAGCAGCGCGAAGGGCACGCACAGCACGCCGATGGTGTCGTTGTAGTCGGTGGTAAAGATGGAGTGGTAGATCTGCCGGAGTGCGGCCAGCACCCCCTGGTCCCGGAAGGTCTCAGCCAGGGTGTAGGTGCTGCGCCAGTAAATGGCGCTGTCCCAGCTGTACACTGTCTTGCTGCCGGTGGCGTAGGCGAACACCGCCACATTCACCAGCAGCCACAGCACCAGCAGAGTCAGCCAGTCCCGCCGCCGAAGGCCCCGGAACCACCGCCCCAGGGCGGGCAGGCCCTCCCACACGGCGAAGAGCAGGTGGAGGACAAACACGCCCAATAACACCCCGCCGCCCAGCAGGGACAGCACCTCCAGCCAGTCGGGGAGCCACAATCCGCCGCCCTGGATGGCCTCGTCCAGTACCAGCTTCCGCCCGGCCAGGCACACCGCCAGGGAGAGGATGTACACCCCCCAGCTCCAGTACCGTCCGCCGAAGGCCATCTTGCACAGGTGCTCCCCCACCGCCGGGGCCAGCAGCCCCCCCAGCAAGGCCAGGGCCGGGGCCAGCAGCAGCACCAGGCCCAGCGGCAGGGTTATGGTCCACGCCTGCACCAGAAAGGCCCGCAGGCGCACCGCCAGAAAGACCCCCAACAGCCCGCCCGCGCCGCCGTACCACAGGCGGGTACACAGGCTTCGTGCCGTCTCGTTTTTCATGCTTCCTCCTGTTCCCGAAAAACACGTACGCCGCGGAGAGAGATGCCCTCTCCCCGCGGCGTATCCTGTTACTTTCCTTCCTGGGGCTCCACCGCGTCAAAGACGCTCTTGGCGCTGGCACACAGCCCCGCCAGCCCCTGGATCTCGCTGGGGATGATGATCTTGGTGGCCTTGCCGTTGGCCGCCGCCTGGAAGGCCTCCAGGGCCTTGATCTTCAGCACGCCGTCGCCGGGATCGGCCTCGTTGATGAGCCGGATGGCGTCGGCGGTGGCCTGCTGCACCTTCATGATGGCCTCCGCCTCGGCCTCCGCCTCCAGGATCTTGGCGGTCTTGAGGGCCTCGGCCTCCATGATCTTGGCCTGCTTGGCCGCGTCGGCCCGGAGGATGGCGCTCTGCTTCTCGCCCTCGGCCACCAGGATCTGGGACTGCTTCTGGCCCTCGGCCTGGAGGATGGCCTCACGGCGCTCCCGCTCGGCCCGCATCTGCTTCTCCATGGACTCCTGGATGTCCCGGGGCGGCATGATGTTCTTCAGCTCCACCCGGTTGACCTTGATGCCCCAGTTATCGGTGGCCTCGTCCAGGATGGCCCGCATCTGGCCGTTGATGTGGTCCCGGCTGGTGAGGGACTGGTCCAGCTCCAGATCGCCGATGATGTTGCGCAGGGTGGTGGCGGTCAGGTTCTCAATGGCGCTCATGGGCTGCTCCACACCGTAGGTGTAGAGCTTGGGGTCGGTGATCTGGAAGTAGATCACGGTGTCGATCTGCATAGTCACGTTATCTTTGGTAATGACCGGCTGGGGCGGGAAGTCCACCACCTGCTCCTTGAGGGAAACCACCTTCACCACTCGCTCGAAGAAGGGCACCTTCAGATGGGGACCCACCGTCCAGATGGTGCGGAAGGCGCCCATACGCTCAATGACATAGGCCTTGGACTGCTGGACGAATTTCACGTTCAGCACCAAAATCACCAGGATCAGCACGCCAAGGATGGCCAGAATGTACGGCATCATACCAATTCCTCCCTTAAATCAATAGTTGCTTCTGTTTCCGACCCCGACCGGCGTCTCCGCCGGGTGCACCAGGAGCTTCACGCCCTCGATGCGCAGGATGGTCACCTTACTTCCGGCGGGAATGGTTTCTCCACCGGCGCTGCGGGCCGTCCAGGTCTGTCCAAAGACCTGCACCGCCCCGGTGCCCGCTAGGTTGTCGATGGCCTCACACACCAGGCCCTCGGCCCCAATAACCCGGTCGGCGTTGGTAGGCTGCTTGCGCCCGGTGAGCCACTTCCGGCTCAGCGGCCGCAGGGCTGCCAGACACACCGCCGATACCGCCAGGAACACGGCGATCTGCACCCAGATGTTCCCCACCGCCAGTGCCGTCAGCGTGGCGGCCAAGGACCCCAGTGCAAACCAGATGGACACCATACTCACCGTCAGGCCCTCAACCACGAGGAACAACACCATCAGGATCAGCCAGATGATACTTGCAGGCCACATAGTGAGCCTCCCTTCTCCGCCGTCTCTCCTTCGGACGTACGGTATGGTTTGTATTTTACCATACCTTTCTGTCAAAAGCCAGTCCTTTCCCCCAGAACGCCTTCACCCCCGGACAGTGTGTCCGGGGGTGAAGAAAATGGCTCAAAGGGCGGCGCGGAGGGCGTCCAGGTCGGCCTGGTCGGGGTGGCTCAGGGCCCGCTCGAAGTTCTCCAGCATGGCAGTGCGGCGGGGGCTCTCCTCCATGGCCTCGTAGCGGTCCCGCACGGCCTGGGGCATCTTGCCCTGGCACATGAAGCGGCCCACCACGGTGCCGCGGCCCTCCAGATTGGCCTCCACACGGCCCAGGATCTGGTCAAAATAGGCCGGCGCGCCGCCAAAGCCCGCAGTGCCAAAGAGGAACACCTGCTGATCGGTGACCTGGTGGAGGAAGTTGGCCACACTCTCGTCGCAGGTGCCCTTGTCGGTCCAGAAGCCCACGTAGAGCTTTTCCGCCTTCAAAGCCTCGGCGGAGGGCTCCCCCCAGTAGATGCACTCCTCTCCCGGCAGGGCGGAGAGAAGGGTGTCGGCCAGGAGTTTTGTATTGCCGGTGCGGCTGCTGAATACAATGGCGTAAGTCATTGGGAAACCTTCCTTTCATAGATACAATGGACGCCCCGGTGGGCCATCATCCCGCCCAGGCACTCTTTATTACAGCGGACACAGCGGCGGATCTCCCCCGCCCGTCCGGAACAGACCTTGTTGGGCCACTCCGGGTCCGCGATGAGCTGGCGGCTCATGGCGGCGCAGTCCATGCGGCCCTGCTTCAGCTGTTCCTCAATGAAATCCGGATCCGTGAGCCCGCCCACGGCACAGATGGGCTTCTTGGTGAGGGCCCGCACCCGGTCGCAGAAGGGGAGGAAACAGCCCTCCGCGCCGAACTCGGGGTGATTGGCCGGAGGAATGGTGTCGGAGAGGTCGGAGTGGTTAGCCAGGGTGACGTGGAAGCTGGTGACCCCCGCCTCCTCCAGGAGGGGAACAAATATGGGCAGCTCCTCCACCAGGACCCCGGCGTTTCCGTAGTGGGGGTCCTCCTGGCGCACCGCCAGCTTGTAATCAATAGGCAGTTCCGGCAGACGGCGGCGGATGGCGGACACCGCCTCCACCGCGAAGCGGGCCCGGTTCTCGGCGCTGCCGCCGTAGCGGTCGGTCCGGTGGTTAAAGACCGTGGAGCTGAAGCTGCCGCACATCCGATCCCCGTGGACCTGCACCAGGTCAAAGCCCGCCGCCACGGCCCGCTCCGCCGCCTCGCCAAAGGATGCGGTAATAGCCTCCACCTTGTGCTCAGAAAGGCCGGTGATATAGGGGCCCACCGCGTCGTTCAGGCGCTTGCGCATGTCGTCCGGTCCCAGCCGGTGGGTCAACACGCCGGGCACACACTTCAGGATGGCGCTCATATCCGAGTCGGACTGGTGGAGCTGGGCGCAGGCCTTGCAGCCGTGGGCGTGGATGGCCTCAATGAGGCGCTGGTAGTGGGCAAAGCCCTTTTTGCTAAACAGGGATGGGCCGAAGCCCCCCTTCCCCACCGGCACATCGCCGATGATGATCATGGCGCAGCCGCCGGCTGCGATGCGCTCCAAGCGCTCTACCTGCTCGTCCTCCGACACGCCCAGGGTGGTGGGAGAAAAGATGATCCGATTTTTTAAGGTCAGTCCGCCGTAGTCGACGGGGCTGTTAAGGAGTTCGTACATACTGGATGATTCGCTTCTTTCTGTGTTGCTTTGGCCAAGAGAGTAAAGAGCTGCTCCCGCTCGTCATTGTTGAGGGCACAGAGAACTTCCCGGTCCCAGTCGAAAAAGACCTGGTGGCTTACCCGGAAGGCCTCCTTCCCCTTCTCGCTCAAATCCAGCCGGTAGGCGCGGCCGGACTTGGTGCGGGTGAGAAACCCCTCCTCCACCAGCCGGGTGACGGTGCGCTGGGAGTGGCCCCAGTCCAGCCCCAGGTCGGCGGTGAGCTGGGCCTGGGTACAACACGGGTGCTTGCCCACATAGATCAGCGGGAAGAGGGACCCGAAGTGAAGCCCCAGCTCCTGGAGCCGCCGGGTGGTATAGGCTGTAAAGTCCCGGTGGAGCACGGTGGTGAAATAGGCCAGGGTTCGGAACACGGGAACGTCGCCTCCTTTTCTTGACTTGGTCAAGTATAGCACATTGCTTGACAAAGTCAAGTATAATCTGAAAAAATCGGAAGAGGGACTTGCTCCCTCTTCCGATCTGCATTATTCCCCGGTAAGCCGGGCCTCGATGCGCCTCCGGCGCAGGGCGTAGTAGAGGAATCCGACAAAATCCGCCAAGAACCAGCCGATGGGCACCGACCACCAGATGCCAACCACCCCGATGGCGGGGACGGCGGACAGCGTGTAGGCCAGTACCACTCGGGTGCCCAGAGAAATTACCGTAAGGACCACGCTCATCCCCGGCATGGCCACCGCCCGGTAGAGGCCGTACAGGAGGAAGAGGCACCCGATGCCCAGATAGAAGGCCCCCTCGATGCGCAGGTAAGTGACGCCGATAGCGATGATCTCGGTCTCTTTCGCCTCCACAAAGAGGCCCATCAGCGGCCCGGCCAGGAGGCATACCACCGCCGACACCACCACGCAGAAGGCCACCGCGCACACCACCGCCGAGCGGATGCCCTGCCGGATGCGCTGGGGCTGCCGCGCGCCGTAGTTCTGGGCGATAAAGGTGGAGAAGGCGTTGCCGAAGTCCTGCACCGGCATGTAGGCGAAAGAGTCGATTTTTACCGCCGCGGCAAAGGCGGCCATCACCGCCGGACCGAAGGAGTTCACCCGGCCCTGGACCAGCAGGATGCCGAAGTTCATCACCGACTGCTGCACACAGGTG
>DYBS01000164.1 GCA_019418525.1 Clostridiales bacterium | reverse complement strand
GTGGTGGAGCGCACCCTGGTGGTCAGTGGGGGAGAGGGGTACGAGGAGGCGGAGGGCCTCTATCTCTATAACCGCACCGACCTTGCCGTGGACATGGAGGCCGCCTGGAGCGCCGGGGTGAACATCACGCTGGAGGACACCGGGCCCCAGATCCTGCTGGTCCACACCCACGGCTCCGAGGCCTACACCCCCGACGGCACCGACGTGTACACCCCCAGCGACAACAACTCCCGCACTCTGGACGAGAACTACAATGTGGTGCGGGTGGGGGACGAGATGGCCCAGGTCTTTACCGAGATGGGCTTTACCGTCCTCCACGACCGCACCCTGTACGACTATCCGGAGTACAACGGTGCCTACTCCCGCTCGGGGGCGGCCATCCAGTCCTATCTGGAGGAATACCCCTCCATCCAGCTGGTGCTGGACATCCACCGGGACGCCCTGGTGGACAGCGACGGGACAGTCTACAAGGCTGTGACCACCGTGGACGGGGAGAAGACCGCCCAGGTCATGCTGGTGCTGGGCAGCGGCTCCAGCCACCCCAACTGGCAGGAGAACCTCTCCCTGGCCCTGCGGGTGCAGAAGAGCATGGATACCCTATATCCCACCCTGGCCCGGCCCATCACCCTGCGCTCGTCGGTGTACAACCAGAACCTGTGCCCCGGATCTCTGCTGGTGGAGGTGGGCACCCACGGCAACACCCTTCAGGAGGCCCTGCGGGCGGCCCGGTGCTTTGCCCGGGCGGCGGGGCAGGTATTCCTGAGTCTGGAATAAAAAATTCATAAATTGTTCTGAATTGCGCCACTGCCCCGTGCTATACTGTCCTCACCGCGAACTGTTACCCGAGATAAGGAGGAACCTCCATGGAATTTCCGGAATTGTCCTGGCGGGAGCGGGGCAGACTTTGGATACGCTTGGGCGTGCGCCTGGGACTGGTGGCGCTGGCCTGGCTGCTGCTGACCCGGGTGGGACTGCCCCTTTTGTCCCTGCTCATGCCCTTTGTGCTGGCCCTGTGCGTGGCCTGGCTGCTCAACCCTCTGGTCCGCGCCCTGCATAAGCGGCTGGGCCTGTCCCGAAAGCTCCTCTCCATCCTGCTCATCCTGCTCATCCTGGCGGTGGTAGGAGGGATCATCACGGTCTTTGTATGGAACATCGCCCAGGAGACCGCCTCTCTGGCCGCCGACTGGACCTCTTTGGAGCAAGAACTCAGCGCCACGCTGGACGCGGTGAACACCTTCTTCCAGGGACTTTTCACCCTGCTGCCCTCCCAGCTGGGCCAGGCCGCCGAAGCGGCCCTCACCGACCTGGGCAATCAGCTCCTGGAGTGGATCTCCGACACCATGCCCTCCCTGGTGCGCTCCGTGGCCGGGCACGCCGCGGACGTGGCCTCGTCGGTGCCCTCCTTCGCCGTGGCTGCGGTGGTGTTCCTGATGGGGTCCTACTTTATCACCGCCGACTACCCCCGCCTGCGCTATCAGGCCACCTGCCACCTGCCCGGCTCAGTCCGCCGCCTCCTCTCCGAGGTCCGCGCCGCCGCGGTGAGCGCCTTCGGCGGGTATGTGAAGGCCGAGTTCATCCTGTCCGTGGGGGTATTCTTCATCCTCCTGGCCGGGTTCCTCCTCATCGGGCAGCCCTACGCCCTGCTGCTGGCCTTTCTGCTGGCGGTGCTGGACTTTATCCCCATCCTGGGCTCGGGCACCGTGCTGGTGCCCTGGGCGGTGGTGGATCTGGTGACCCGGGACCTGCGCCATGCCGTGGAGCTCATGGTCATCTGGGGCCTGGTGGCCCTCTTCCGCCGGGTGGGGGAGCCCAAGGTGGTGGGCGACCAGACCGGCCTCTCTCCCATCCTGTCCCTCATCAGCATCTATGTGGGCATGCGTCTGGGGGGCGTACTGGGCATGGTGCTGGGCCCGGTGGTCTTTTTGGTGGTCATCAATGTGGCGCGCCTAGGCGTGTTCCACAACACCCTGGCCGACCTTCGCCTGGCCGCGGGGGATCTCAGTGCCTTTTTCCACAATCGTCCGAGCGACGAAACAAATTCAAAAAACGTGTAAAGTTTCTTCACGTTTTAGACATAATTTCCGGTTATCCTTAAGGCACATCAAGAGGAACACCAGAGAAAAAGGAGCGACTTTTATGTATTACGGCAATTATGATCCCAACCGGAGCGAGGATCCAAACAACCTCTCCGGCAATCCCATAGAGAGCAATGACTTCCATGTGCACACCGACCCCTTTGACGCCCCCCAGGGCGGCGCGCCCCAGCCCCCCAAGAAGAACCGCGGCGCGGTGAAGATCGTGGCCCTGGCTCTGTGCTGCGCCCTGCTGGGCGGCCTGGCCGGCGGCGGCGGCATGTGGTACCTGACCCACAACGTGGCCGGTGAGACCACCATCTACGAGGGCACCCACGAGCCGGTGGACGTGGACACCACCAGCGTCAAGTCCGGCGAGGCCATGACCGCCTCCCAGATCTATGCCAACTATGTGGACGCCTGCGTGGGCATCACCACTGAGCTGGTGGACACCAACACCTACGGCTTCCCCGTTCAGGGCGCCGCCGCCGGCTCCGGCTTCGTCATCTCCTCCGACGGCTACATTGTGACCAACTACCACGTCATCAAGGGCGCTACCTCCATCAAGGTGGCCTTTGTGGACGGCACCAGCTATGACGCCAAGCTGGTGGGCGGCGAGGCTGAGAACGACATCGCCGTGCTGAAGATCGAGGCCACCGGCCTCCACGCCGTCACCCTGGGCGACTCCGACTCCCTGGTGGTGGGCGAGGCGGTCTACACCATCGGCAACCCCCTGGGCGAGCTGACCTGGTCCCTTACCGACGGCCTCATCTCCGCCAAGGACCGCACTGTTACCACCAGTGAGGGCGAAACCATGAACATGCTGCAGACCAACACCGCCATCAACTCCGGCAACTCCGGCGGCCCCCTGTTCAATGCCTACGGCGAGGTGGTGGGCATCACCTCCGCCAAGCTCTCCAGCAGCGGTTCCTCCTCCGAGGCCAGCATCGAGGGCCTGGGCTTCGCCATCCCCATCAATGACGTGAAGGACATGATCACCGACATCATCGAGCACGGCTATGTTACCGGCAAGCCCAACGTGGGCATCCTGATGACCGACGTGTCCTCCGCCGCCACCCAGTACGGTGTGCCCGCCGGCGCCTATGTGGAGGCCGTTCTGGACGGTTCCTGTGCCGACAAGGCCGGCCTGAAGCAGGGCGACATCATCTGCGCCGTGGACGGCACTGAGGTCACCTCCTCCGACGATCTGAAGTCCGCCGTGCAGGATAAGAAGGCCGGTGACAGCGTCACCTTCACCATCTACCGGGATGGCTCTAAGCAGGATCTGACCCTCACTCTGGATGAGGACAACCAGGATCGCCAGGACGCCCTGAGCGATCTGCAGGATGAGCTCAACCAGCAGCGCCAGCAGGCCGTGCAGGACCAGCAGAACGGCAACAGCAGCGGTGGTTCCTACTTTAACTGGCCCTTCGGCTTCGGCTATTGATCCCATTGCATGTTTCCCTGGAGGGGCGGATTCCCGCCCCTCCAGGGATTTTTTTGTCCTCCGCGAAAAAAGGGGGACGGCGTCAGAAATATTTGTTATAATGATACAATCAATACCGGCCTCTTTCCCGGCCCCAGGAGGTACTCCTATGACACAGACTTCACCCCGGGGCGGCAAGCGGGTAGCCAAACCCGCCCGCTCTGCCCCTGCCCATCACCCCTTCCGCCTTCCCATCATCCTGGCGGTGGTGGTGGTTCTTTTGCTGGGGGTCAAAGGCCTTCAGCTGGCCCTCACACCCAGCACCCCCTCCGATGTGCCCGACTGGGTGCAGCAGGAGCTGTTGGACGTGAACCCCTACTCCCGCCCCGGCACTCCCCTGGAGGAGGTCAACGGCATCGTCGTCCACTACGTGGGCAATCCCGGCACCACCGCCGAGCAGAACCGCAGCTACTTCGCCGGTCTGGCCCAGAGCGGGGAGACTTATGCCAGCAGCCACTTCGTCATCGGCCTGGACGGGGAGATCATCCAGTGCGTCCCCCTGAATGAGATCGCCTATTGCAGCAGCCAGCGCAATGTGGATACCATCTCCATCGAGTGCTGCCACCCCGACGAGGAGGGCAAGTTCAACGACGCCACCTATCAGTCCCTTCTCCGCCTGGTGCGCTGGCTCCAGGAGGAGTACCACCTGGACAACAGCCAGGTCATCCGCCACTATGACGTCACCGGCAAGGAGTGCCCCCTCTACTATGTCCGCCACCCGGACGCCTGGGAGCAGTTCCTCACCGACCTGAGCAACACCCCCGTGCCCGACTGACCGAACGCTCCAGTCCCACTTATGGGACTTCTCCCGGTGTACACTGGACCCAACAACCGGAGAAGGGAGCGCCTTTTATGAACTACGAACTGAGATGGGTCCACGGACATATTGAAGTATATGACAATGCCGGGCGGTTCTGTTTTTCCGCCGACAGCGAGAGCGAGGCGCTGGCCGAACTCTCCCATGCGGCCTGAGGCACCCCCGGTGCGCCACAGAAAGGGAGCGCGTATCGTGAAAAAGCTGGTCATTCTGGAACCCCTGGGCATCCCCCAGGACAAATTGCTGGCCCTGGTGGAAGAGGCGGTGGCTGGACGGATGGAAGTCACCGCCTGGGATACCCGCAGCGAGGACCCGGAGGAGCTCATCCGCCGCTCCCGGGAGGCCGACGCGGTGGTTCTTTCCAACTTTCCCTACCGGCGGGAGGTGCTGGAGCACTGCCCCAACCTGAAGTACATCGATGTGGCCTTTACCGGCGTGGACCACGTGGACCTGGACTGCTGCCGGGAGCGGGGCATCACGGTGTCCAACTGCGCCGGGTACTCCACCGTGGCCGTGGCCGACCTGGTGTTCGGCCTGGTGCTGTCCCTGGCCCGGAACATCCCCCAGTGCGATGAGGCCGTCCGCCGCTCCGGCACCAAAAACGGGCTCGTCGGCTTCGAGCTGGAGGGCAAGACCTTCGGCGTGGTGGGCCTGGGGGCCATCGGCAGCCGGGTGGCCGCTCTTGCAAACGCCTTCGGGTGCAAGGTGTTGGGCTACAACCGCTCGGAGAAGCACCTGCCCGGGGTGGAGCAGGTGGACCTGGACACCCTGCTGGAGCAGAGCGACATCGTCTCCCTCCATGTCCCCGCCACCGCCGAGACCCATCATCTTATTGACGCGGCTCGCATCGCCAAAATGAAGCCTACCGCCCTCCTGATTAACACCGCCCGGGGCGGCGTGGTGGACAGCCAGGCCCTGGCCGACGCCCTCAACGCCGGGCACATCGCTGGGGCGGGCATTGATG
>DYBS01000163.1 GCA_019418525.1 Clostridiales bacterium | reverse complement strand
CTCACTGAGCCCCGCACCCCCCAGATGCGCTTCCATCTGCCCCTGCCCCGGATGGCGCCGCCGCTGTCTCTGCTGCGCCGCCGCTGCGCGCCATAATGTACCGCCCCACAGGGATATCCCTGCGGGGCGGTTTTGCTTTACCTCTTTTTCGCCCCATGCTATAATAAGAGTCACGGAATCGACCCGGGAGAGAGGAGGGAACGCCTATGCGGCGGCGTACCTGGGCGGCCTGTCTGCTGGCTGCAGTACTGCTGGTACTGTGCATCCCACTGGCCGGTGCCAGCAGTGAGCCCACGGTCTATCAGCTGGCCCTGAACGACAACTTTGTGGATGAGGATGCCCTGGTGGCCTCCAATATGCCCGTCTCGGTGGGAGGTACCATCTATGTGCCCTACTCCACCTTTGACCGCTACTCCACCGGAGTGGACCTGGGGGTGTCTTATACCGAGAACTGGGATAACGGGGTCCATACCCTCACCCTCTTTACCCTCAACGGGCTGCTCTGTTTTGACCTCACCAACGGCACCTGTATCGACCAGAATGAGGAGCCCCAGAACCTGCGGGCCATCATCCGCAACAACAAGGTCTATGTGCCCGCATACAGCGTGTGCCAGTTTTTCGGGCTTCAGTACAGCTACATCCCCACCCGCACGGCCGGTGTGCTCATCCGCATCAAGAATCACAGCGCGGTGCTCAGCGACATCAAATTCCAGCAGTCCTCCGCCTCCTTCATGCAGAATCGGTACAACAAGTATATTTTGAGCCTCACCCCCAGTGCCACCCCGACACCCACGGCCGTAAGGCCCAGCCAGGTGCCGGTCCCCTCGCCCACGGTCTCCCAACCGGAGGAGAGCGAGAGCGGGAACGAAAGCGGAAAAACCGTGCGTCTTGCGGTGTTCACGACCACCGGACAGGCCACGCAGTCCGTGCTGGAGACTTTGAGTAACCGCAGTGTCCAGGCCCTGGTACTCTTCCGGCCCGAGGAACTGGAGGAGCGGGCCGATCTGGTGCTCCAGGCCCTGGGAACAGGGCACAGCGTGGGCCTTCTGGTAGACGGGTCTGATGCCCAGGGCGCATTGGAGGCGCTGGAGGCGGGAAACGCCGTTTTGGAGCGCCTTGCCTGGACCCGTACCCACATGGCCTGCGTGGAAAACGGCAGCGCCGAGACGAACGCCGCCCTGCGTCAGGCGGGCTGGCGGCTGTGGGAAGGGGAGGTGGACGGACGCAGTGTCGGCGGCGAGGTGCCTGTGAACGGAATCCTCGCCCAGGTGAACCGGCAACGCACCAGTGCCCGGGTGGACCTGGATGACAGCAACGTCACCGCCGGCGATCTGGGCCGGCTCCTTTCCCGGCTCCTGAGCGAGAGCCATACCATACGTCCCGTTTTGGAAAGCGATTTGTCCTGATCATATCAAAGTGAGGAGCGAGTACTATGAGAAAGGTGTACATGGATAACGGCGCCACTTCCTACCCCAAGGCCCCCGGCGTAGGGGAGGCGATGGCGGATTACATCATCAATGTGGGCTGCAACATCGGCCGCGGCGGCTATGAGGCGGCCTACGACGCGGCCTCCCTGGCTCTGGAGACCCGGGAGCAGGTCAACCGCCTGGTGAACGGCCCCGGGGCCCGGAACGTGATCTTCACCCCCGGCTCGACCCACTCGCTGAACTACCTCATCAAGGGGCTCCTGAAGCCCGGCGACCGGGTGGTCACCTCTCCCATGGAGCACAACGGCGTCCTGCGCCCCCTCACCCAGCTTCAGAAGGAGGGGGTGGAGGTGGATTGGTTCCCCTGCAACGACAAGGGCGAGCTGCTTCTGGACCAAGTGGAGGAGAAGCTGACCCCCAACACCACCGCCGTCATCCTCACCCACGCCTCCAACGTCTGCGGCACCGTCATGCCCATCGGCGCGGTGGGCGAGCTGTGTGCCCAGCGGGGCATCCCCTTCCTGGTGGACGGTTCCCAGACCGTGGGTGCGGTGGAGGTGGACATGAAAGCCATGCACATCGACGGTCTGGCCTTCCCCGGCCACAAGGCGGTGCTGGGCCCCCAGGGCATCGGCCTCATGGTGGTCACCGATGAGCTGGCCCACCGGCTCACCCCGCTGGTGGCGGGCGGCACCGGCAGCTTCTCCCACGAGCTGGAGATGCCCGACATCCTCCCCGACCGCTTCGAGGCGGGCACGCTGAACCTGCCCGGCATTTACGGCCTCCACGCCGCCCTCGCCTATCTGGAGAAGGAGGGCGCCGCCCTCCGGGAGAGGGAGCATCAGGTGGCCAAGCACCTCTGGGCCCGGCTGAAGGAGCTGGAGGAGGACGGCATCCGGGTGGTGGGCACCGACAACCTGGACATGCACACCGGCGTGGTGTCCATCCACTTCCTCCACGCCGACGACGGCGAGATGGCCTTCCGCCTGGAGCAGGAGTACGGCATCGCCACCCGCTGCGGGCTCCACTGCGCCCCTACCGCCCACCAGACCCTGGGCACCTTCCCCCAGGGCACGGTGCGCTTCTCCATCGGCCCCTTCACCACCTTTGAGGAGGTGGACTACGTCCAGGGCGCGGTGGAGGCCCTGCTGAAGGACCAGAGCTGATGTCATTCCACATCTTTCTGGTGGAGGACGAGCCCGCCATCCGGGTGCAGCTCGCGGCGCTGCTGGAGCGCAGCGGGTACACCTGCACCGCCCCCGACCGCTTCGAGGGGGTGGCGGAGCAGATCCTCGCCTCGGGAGCGGAGCTGGTGCTGCTGGATCTGAACCTGCCCGGCTGCGACGGGCAGCAGATCTGCGGGGAGCTTCGCCGCTCCTCGCCCCAGCTCCCCATCATGGTGGTGACCAGCCGGGACAACCCCCTGGACGAACTTTTGAGCGTGCAGCTGGGGGCGGACGACTTCCTCACCAAGCCCTATCACCCCCAGATCCTCCTGGCCCGGATGGCCCGGCTCCTCCAGCGGGCCTACCCGGCCGCCGCCTCCCCCTGCCTGCGCCGGGGTGGGCTGGAGCTGGACCTGGGGCAGGGGGAGGCCCGCTATGAGGGCCGCGCCCTTCTCCTCACCCGCAACGAGGCCCGCATCCTCCAGCGCCTGATGACGGGGGAGGGGGACATCGTGTCCCGCTCGGCCCTCATGGACGCCCTGTGGCAGTCCGACGCCTTCGTGGATGATAACACCCTCACGGTGAACGTCACCCGCCTGCGCAAGAAGCTGGAGGAGCTGGGCTTAACAGACTGCCTGCGCACCCGGCGGGGACAGGGGTATCAGCTATGTCTTTGAGACGGTATCTGAAGGACCGCTGGCGGCTGCTGCTGGGTATGGTCCTGGCCCTGGCGGTGAGCGGTGCAGTGCTGTGCGCCCTCTGGGTGACCTGGCAGGCGGTGGTGTTCCTGGAGGGGGCATTACTACTGTGCTTTGCCCTGCCCCTCCTGCTGGACTGGGGGGAGAAGCGGAGCTTCTGGGACCAGGTGGCCCAGGGGGTGGAGGACGACGAGCGGATCTGGCTGCTCCCCAACGACCTGGCGGAGCCCCCCTTCCGGGAGGGGGAGCTCTTTTGCCGCGCCCTGGAGGGGGTGGCCCGGGACCGGGCCGACCAGGTGGCCGCCGCCCGGCGGGACAACCGGGAGTACCGGGAGTACGTGGAGACCTGGGTCCACGAGATCAAGACCCCCATGGCCTCGGCCCGGCTGCTGCTGGCTAACCACCCGGGGGAGCTGTCCGACGCCCTGGAGGACGAGCTCTTCCGGTTGGAGGAGCACGTGGAGCAGGCCCTCTACTACGCCCGCAGCGGCGCGGCGGAGCAGGACTACCTGGTGCGGGAGCTCTCCCTCAGCGCCGTGGTACGCGCCGCTCTGCGCCGGCAGGCCCGGCCCCTCATCGCCGCCGGCTTCCGGGTGGAGCCGGTGGAGTGGGACGCGGCGGTGTACACCGACGCCAAGTGGCTGGAGTTCATCCTGGGCCAGCTCATCTCCAACGCCGTCAAATACCGCGGTAAAAACCCGGTCCTCTCTTTCCGCTGCCGGGAGGAGGAGCAGGCGGTGGTCCTCACCGTGGCCGACAACGGCGTGGGCATCCCGCCGGAGGATCTGCCCCGCATTTTTGAAAAGGGCTTTACCGGCCAAAATGGCCGCCGACTCTCCCGCCGGTCCACCGGGCTGGGGCTCTACCTGTGCCGGAAGCTGTGCCGACGGCTGGGCATGGAGCTCACCGCCGTGTCCGAGCCGGGGCAGGGGACCGAAATGAAGCTGTGCATCCCTCGAGGCCAGTTCCACGCGGTGGCCCGGGAGACGCTGTAAGGAGTGTTTTTTATGCGCGAGACCTTGCCCGCGCGTCTGAAAGGGTATGCCGTCTGCACCGCCGTCCTCTCCCTGGCGGCCTGGGCGGTGTTCTGGCTGGTGTGGAATGGGCTGACCTTCTTTTACTCGGATCTGGCCCTGGTGCTGCCGTGGGTGGTTGCGCTGGTGCTCCACATCCCCGCCGGAGCCCTGCTTGCCCGCCGGAGGGGCCTGCCCATGCCCCATGCCCAGGAGGGAGTCCTCTTCCTGGCAGTGGTGGGGACAGTGTACGCTGGAGCGGCCTCTTTCCTGTGGGACGGCCCCTTTTACAGCCTCTATTTCCTCTACGACCGGGTGCTGGTCCACCTCAATCCGGTGATGGGCGCCCTGGAAGAGGTGGGCTTTCTGCTCCCCTTCTCCTGGTATGACGCACTCTTTCACACCACCAGCTTTTTCCTCCTGCACCTGGTCTGTGCCCTCCTGCCGGCGGGATTGTTTCTGCTGGGGATGGTATTTTGGGAAAAATGGCGGTTGACAAGGGACAAAACTGTGGTATAATCGCCTTATCAAATAACGCAAGCAAGGCTTTGACGGAACTAAGCGGCACCCGGAGGTCAGGAGCGAGAGGGAAGAGTGAGAGCCCTCGGCCACGCCGGAGCCGCGCGCCACTCCCGAGCCGTCTGCGATGAGCAGACCGCCCCGCCCCCGTTACCGGGCGACTGGAGATGCCCGCCCGGATTCGGGGCGGGATAATCAGGGTGGTACCGTGGAATCTTTCCGCCCCTGGCAAATTGCCAGGGGCGGTTTTTTCTTGCGTTGCAGAGAAATTTGGAGGTCAGGAATCCATGCACAAGAAGTACGGAGTCAACGAACTGCGCGAGATGTTCCTCAAGTTCTTCGAGACCAAGGGCCATCTCCGCCTACCCAGCTTTTCCCTCATTCCCCAGAACGACGCCTCTCTGCTGCTCATCAACAGCGGCATGGCGCCCATGAAGCCCTGGTTCACCGGTGAGCAGGAGCCCCCCCGCCACCGGGTGACCACCTGCCAGAAGTGCATCCGCACCGGCGACATCGAGAACATCGGCCACACCG
>DYBS01000162.1 GCA_019418525.1 Clostridiales bacterium | reverse complement strand
CTGCTGGACTACGCCCTCCCCCTGCCCGAGCGCAACGCCATGGCCCGCAAGCTCAAGCGGGAGAGCGCCCACCTGTCCACCTGCCTGGTGCTGGACCGCATCCTGGCCCTGTTCCTCACCGCCTATCCCGACTCCGAGCGTGGCAAGGTGTTCCTCCAGTGCGCCCTGCCCTTCCACTTCTACAACCCCTATGTGAAGGGCGACACCCCCATCCCGCCCGAGATGTTCATGGGTCGCAAGGCCCAGCTGGAGGAGATCCTCCGCAACGGCGGGGCCAACATCATCTACGGCGGGCGCCAGCTGGGCAAGACCGCCCTGCTCCGCCGGGCCGCCGACCTGGTGGACGATCGGGCCAACGGCCAGTGGGCGGTGTACACCGACGTGCTCTACCGCTGCGACTACCCCGAGGCTTTGGAGAAGCTCTACGCCTGCCTCACCGCCTGCGGCTTCCTCAACGCCGCCTCCACCAGCCCCCAGAGCTGGGAAGAGCTGTGTGAGCGCATCCGCCAGCGCATGGACGACCCCGCCCGGAAGGTGGAGCGCTTCCTGCTGCTGATGGACGAGGCCGACCAGTTCCTCGCCTCCTCCGCCGCGTGCAGCTACCGCCCGGTGGAGTGCCTGCACCAGCTCCAGACCGTCACCGGCGGCCGGTTCAAGTATGTGCTGGCGGGCCTGCACAACGTCATGCGCTTCTCCCGGGAGGCCACCCGCAACAACAGCATCCTGGGCAAGCTGGGCACCATCACCATCAAGCCCCTCACCTATCAGGAGGCCAGCCAGCTGCTGGAGGAGCCCCTCTACTACCTGGGCTTCCGGCTGGACAAGAACCAGACGGTGCTCCTGTCCCAGATCCTGCTGAGCACCAACTACTACCCGGGCCTCATCCACTTCTACTGCGCCCAGCTGGTGGAGTCCCTGTGCAGCGCCATGGGCAACGCCGACGCCTGCCCGCCCTACCGCCTGGACGAGAACCAGATCCGGGTCCTGCTGCAGAAGAAGGACTTCACCACCCAGATCCGGGACAAGTTCTTCATCACCCTGGACGTGGAGGAGGACAAGCTCTACTACCGCATCCTGGCCTACGCCCTGGCCTATTGCTACTACGACCAGCCGGAGAACGCCGTGCAGGGCTACACCTTCCAGAACATCCGGGAGGTGTGCAAGGAGTTCGCCATCACCTCCATCACCGAGCTGGAGCCCGCCAGCGTGGAGGTCCTCCTCTCCGAGATGGAGGAGCTCAACGTGCTGGTGTGCACCAACGGCCGCTACACCTTCAACGGCGCCAACTTCCGCCACATGATGGGCGACTATGAGACGGTGTTCGACGAGCTGGACCGCTTCAGCGGAGAGGAGGCGGAGTGAGATGGCCCTACCCCCCTTTGAGCAGCTCTGGTGGAACCGGGTCCACGGCCCCGCCGCCCTGCGGGAGGACCTGGTCCGGGCCATCCAGTCCCATGGCGTGATCTTTTTCCACCACAGCGGCCCCCTGCCCTGGCCGGAGCACTTCCGCTCCCTGGTGCTGGAGGAGGCCGAGAGCCGCGCCGGCACCCTGCGGGTGTGCCCGCCGGCGGATTGCTGGGACCAGCCCCTGAGCGAGGGCGACTTCCTCACCCGCTTTGCCCCCCAATACGCCCAGGGCTTCCTGTCCACCGCCTCCCTGCCCACCTTCCTGGATAAGCGGGGGGCGCTGGACGGGCAGATCCTCTGGCTCTGCGGCCTTCCCGAGGAGGAACAGGCCGCCTGGGCCGCCCGGCTGGGAGAGTTTGCCGCTCTCCCGGCCGCCGGGCGGTGCGTCATCGTGCTGGAGCTGAACGGAAAACGCATCCAGCGCAAAAAGGTCCGGACCATCTCGTCTGACGACGTGCTGTGCCCCTTCGACGTGACCCAGTTTTGTACCATGGCGGTCAGTGAGACAGGCGAGGACCCGGGGCGCATGAACTATCTGGCCGCCCTGTGCGTGGAGCTGGCCGGCGCCGATCCTGAGCGTCTGCCCCGGCTGCTCGCCTGCCGCTCCGCCCTGCTGGAGGAGCCGGTGGCCACCGTGGAGGAGGTGCTGGGCCTCTCCCAGACGGAGGCGGTGCGCCACGTCCGACGCGCCCAGCTCAAACTCCTTCTCCCCCTGCTGGAGGACCTGCGCGTGGCCCTGCTGGAGCAGAATTTCGATGCTTGCTCCAGCATCCTCCCCTTTGAGGACGACCACCACAATTACTGCACCGACGTGTATCAGATCGAGCTGCGCCACTTGGTCCACTACTGCAACCTGGGTACTCTTGATCTGCCTGCCGACGCCTGTGACGACGTGCGCCTGGCCTGCGAAGCCCGCAACAAGATCATGCACCAGCTCAAGCCCCTGGATTTCGCTCTGTTGGAACAGGTGCTCTCCATCGCCGTCCGGCGGTGTCTCTGACCCCCTCTTAGATGGAAAATAGTTGATATTTTTCTTTACATAGGGGTACAATTGTGATATAGTAGTACGGCACATTGAGTGCGTAGACCCTAAACTTAGTCGGGGGAGACACGCCCGCTTCAGGCGGGGGATCTACCCGCCCCCCACTCAGTTTCCGGGCAATCAACAGAAAGGTGGAATTTTCCCATGATCCGTAAGGACGAGAAGACGGCCGTCATCGAGGCCAACCGCACCCACGAGACCGATACTGGCTCCCCCGAGGTCCAGATCGCCATCCTGACCGCCCGTATCCAGGAGCTGACCGAGCACCTGAAGGTGCATATCCACGACAACCACAGCCGTCGTGGCCTGCTGAAGATGGTCGGTAAGCGCCGCAAGATGCTGGACTATCTGGCTGCCAAGGACATTGAGCGTTACCGCGCCATCATCGCCAAGCTCGGTATCCGCAAGTAATTGTTTGCTAGAGGGGTGGTGTGGGTTTCCGCACCACCCTTTCTTCCAATTTCTTCAACCCAATCAAATCCAGTGCCGCGCAGACCCGGAACGCTTTTTTAGCAGTTGAACCTGGGCCTGGACATCTGGTCCCGGACCCAGATTCAAGTGCTAAAGGGCCGACGGGCTCTGCCGTGCGCCATGAAAAGGAGGACAAATCATGTCTACTGTCATCAAGCACAGAGCCTTCCCCAACTACAAGACCTACTCCATGGACCTGGCCGGCCGCCCCCTGACCATCGAGATCGGCAAGGTGGCGGAGCTGGCCAACGCCGCCTGCATGGTCAAGTACGGCGAGACCACCGTCATGGTGGCCGTCACCGTGTCTCCCCGTCCCCGGGACGGCGTGGACTTCTTCCCCCTGAGCGTGGATTTTGAGGAGAAGCTGTACGCCGTGGGCCGCATTCCCGGCTCCTTCATGCGCCGTGAGGGCCGCCCCTCCCTGCCCGCCGTGCTGGCCTCCCGCCTCATCGACCGGCCCATCCGGCCCCTGTTCCCCAGTGACTTCCGCAACGACGTGTGCGTCACCTGCACCGTTATGAGCGTGGACTACGACTGCTCCCCCGAGGTGGCCGCCATGATCGGCACCTCCGTGTGCCTGTCCTACTCCGAGATCCCCTGGGCCGGCCCCATCGGCTGCCTGGAGGTGGGCTACTGCGACGGCGAGATCGTCCTCAACCCCAATCAGGAGCAGCGCAAAACCTCCCAGATGGACGTGACCGTGGCCGCCACCGACGGCAAGGTGGTCATGATCGAGGCCGGCGCCAAGGAGATCCCCGACGAGATCATGTACGAGGGCATCGTGAAGGCCCACGAGGAGATCCGCAAGCAGGTCGCCTTCATCAACAACATCGTCGCCGAGATCGGCAAGCCCAAGATGGAGTATGAGCACGCCGACTTCGACCAGGAGCTTTTCGACAAGATCGTCGCCGCCACCATGGACGAGGCCAAGGCCGCCATGGACACCGACGACAAGAACGTCCGCGAGGAGCGCTGGAACGCCCTGATCGACCACTGGCACGAGCTCTTCCTGGAAGAGTACCCCGAGATGGACAAGTACCTGGACGAGATCACCTACAAGTTCCAGAAGAAGATCGTCAAGGCCTGGCTCCTGGAGGGCCACCGTGTGGACGGCCGCGCCAAGAACGAGATCCGTCCTCTGGCTGCCGAGGTGGGCGTGCTGCCCCGGGTCCATGGCTCCGGCCTCTTCACCCGCGGCCAGACCCAGGTCCTCTCTGTCTGTACCCTGAACACCCTCTCCGCCGCCCAGAAGCTGGACACCATCTGGGAGGAGACCGAGAAGCGGTACATGCACCACTACAACTTCCCCTCTTACTCTGTGGGCGAGGCCCGCGGCGCCCGGTCCACCAACCGCCGCGAGTACGGCCACGGCGCCCTGGCTGAGCGGGCTCTGGAGCCCGTCATCCCCAGCGTGGAGGAGTTCCCCTACGCCATCCGCGTGGTCTCTGAGGTCCTGAGCTCCAACGGCTCCACCTCTCAGGGCTCCATCTGCGGCTCCACCCTGGCCCTCATGGACGCCGGCGTGCCCATCAAGGCCCCCGTGGCCGGCATCTCCTGCGGCCTCATCCAGGACGACGACGGCGGCTTCACCACCTTCATCGACATTCAGGGCGTGGAGGACTTCCACGGCGAGATGGACTTCAAGGTGGCCGGTACCAAGAAGGGTATTACCGCCATCCAGATGGACCTGAAGAACGACGGCCTGTCCCACGAGATCATCAAGGAAGCCCTGGAGATCACCAAGGACGCCCGCTTTGCCATCCTGGACGAGATCATGCTGCCCTGCATCTCCGAGCCCCGTCCCGAGGTGGCTCCCACCGCCCCCAAGATGGTGAAGATGAAGATCGACACCGACAAGATCCGCGAGGTCATCGGTTCCGGCGGCAAGGTCATCCAGAAGATCTGTGCCGACACCGGCGCCAAGATCGACATCGAGGACGACGGCACCATCTACATTGCCGGCGAGAACGCCGAGAGCTGCGACGCCGCCAAGAAGATCATCGAGACCATCGTCTTTGTGCCCCAGGTGGGTCAGCTGTACTACGGCAAGGTGGTCCGCATCCTGCAGTTCGGCGCCTTCGTGGAGCTGGCTCCCGGCAAGGACGGCATGGTCCACATCTCCAAGCTGGCCGATCACCGTGTGGAGAAGGTGGAGGACGTGGTCAACATCGGCGACATGATCTGGGTCAAGGTCACCGACATCGACGAGAAGGGCCGCGTGAACCTGTCCTACAAGGACGCTCTGAAGGAAATCAAGGCCAAGAAGGCCGCCGGCGAGAGCGTGAAGTAAATCCCTTTTCTCAAAAAACTGCCCCCGCTTCGGAAAAATTTCCGGAGCGGGGGTTTTTGTTTCCCGGGAAGCCCGGGATATGTGTCCTCGCCGGACGGGCCGCCTGCCCGGCGGGGGCACCGCTTTCTTTGCAAAGAAAGCGGTGGGAAAGA
>DYBS01000161.1:4284-5431 GCA_019418525.1 Clostridiales bacterium | reverse complement strand
GCCGAAGATACTTGTCTGGAGACGGACCGGGAAAATAGGTAATGCCGACACAAAGCGGACAGAGAAGTCTGTCCGCTTTTCTTTTGTCCGGATACTATGCAAAGCGCACACTTGCGTCGGGCCTCATACCCTTTTATAGTTAAGACAGAGGAACTGTCTTTATGAAGATATCAAGGGAGGTCTGATCTGTGGGTGTAAGCTATTGTATGGAGTACAGCGTTTTGATCCGGGGAAGCCGGACAGCCTTTGCACAGATTCCGACTATTGCGGGAACTGTGGCAGCGAACTATAAAGAGAACCTTAAGAACGGCGGGATCTTCTGGGATCAGAGTATGTTCTATGAGGAGATGGCCGAATCCATCGCAGGAGATGCCCAGGATGCGCTGGAAGCTGGGACAGATCCGCTGTGTTTTCGGATTGAAAATTCGGACACGGATGATACCCACGGTGTTTTAGAGAGTTTTCTCACTGCCTTAGACGAGAACATTCTGGAACTTACGATTGCCGCCTATGCGGTCTATGTGGACACCGAATATGGCGAGGGTTCCATCGGAAATATCCTCTACTCCCCGGTCGGGAGCAGTAACCTGAAACTGGACAAGTTCTCTGGCCTGGAGGGGCGGATGGACCCTCTACCGGACGAGGACTGGATCCCCTATGGCTGGCGGCACCGGGACAAGAAGCCCCCCGCCGCCAAGGCCGAGGGCATCATCACCCTGCTGGGCGACTGGGGCGAAGCGGAGCGCGCCACGGTGGAACAGGCCCTGCTGGACCCGGACTTTCTGGCGGCTATGAAGGCCGCCCCCATGCCCGGCGAGGAGCCAAGCGGCATCTGGCAGACAGAGGAGGGGTATCGGTTCCTCCTGGGCGGTAAGCAGGACTTCGGTGATCTGGTACAGGGCCTGAATACGGTATTGGCCCCTTACTTTGCCGCCCACAAGGCATCCTACGCCGCGCTCTGCCGGAAGATGCGGGAAAAGAAGCTGCTCCTCCATCTCGATCTGGATGAGTACAGCGGCCCCAACCTGGCCTGGTGCTATGGTGACCACTCCGCCTGGCATTTCCTGATCTCCAGCGATGGGGCGGACCTCCTGGCCCAGTTTACCTGGTGCGGGACCTACTCATTTGATTTTGGGTCCTCTGAGGG
>DYBS01000161.1:2485-4274 GCA_019418525.1 Clostridiales bacterium | reverse complement strand
GGGTGGGGCTGAACTTCTGGCCTCCTACCTTTACGGTGCGTTGACCGGTGATGCGCTGGAGGAATTGGACGAGCCGGTCCAGCATCTGATGAGTCAGGCTCTAGAGGAGTATCTGGAGGAGCACAATCCTCTGGGCGAGCCACTAGAAAATATTAATGAGATGAATTTCGATGTGGAGGGCTTTACTGGGGACTTTGCGGAGGAGCATCGAGACGAGCTGAAGGCGCTGATCCGGCAGGTGGAGGAGTCTGTGGTGGTGCGTCCGCCCGTGCGGCGCTTCGTGCCGGAGACCTTCGACAGTCGCTTCAAGGGCAAGAAATTTGTAGTTAAGGGTGAGCTGGAGGGTTACACTGTAGAGGAAGTCCAGGAGCTCGTCCAGAAGTTCGGCGGAAAGGTGGGCAAAAATGTCACCGCCACCGTAAACTATCTGGTCTACGGCAGCGGTGTGGGTGATTCCTTCCGCACGGCTCTCAAGCACCATGTGACCTTCCTGTCGGCGGACTATTTTGAGGATATGACCCGCTAGACTTGGCATGTCTATGGAAGATTTCTTTGCCTACTTTCTTTCTCGAAAGAAAGTAGGGGAGAAAGAAAGTAGGTAAGAGGAAATATCGAAGGGCTCCAGAAGGCTGTCCTTGCGGAGATAGAGCGGATGGTGGGGGTGGCCCTTCTTGGAACGCTTGCCGGCGGTGAACCACTGGGCGTGGTGCTCCTCACCCAGGGCGATCATGTCCCGGACGCAGTCGGGCAGATAGGGCCGCTTCTCGATGATGGTCCCCCAGGCCGCCCAGATAGCGGGGCGCTGCTGCCGGTCCAAAGAGAGGATGTACCGGAAGGCCTCCATGTTCTCCCGGTGCAGGATGGGATTGCAGACCTCCTCCATGTCGTCCGGGTCGGTGGCCCGCTGGGCGTACACATTGAACATAATAAAGCTGTCAAAGCCATTGTGGAGGGCCACACGCTCCACCGATTTCAGGGTGTTGTCCAGGTCGCCCGGCGCGGCGGTAGAAGGATTGATGCCCACACAGATGAGAGGATGCTCCCCGCGGGTGCCCAGGATGTACCGGTAGTCCTGGTAGGTGTTGGGCACATAGAGCCATTGGGACACGTCATAGTCCGGGCTGGGCCGGAGCGCCTGGTCCAGGGCATCCGAAAACGAAAGCAGTTCCAGCGCGCTGGTGCTGCCGGATGGAATGTGCATGGAGGGACCTCCTTAATTTCGGGTTTCTTCGTCGAATAATAGGATACAGGAGGGAACCCGAAGTTGCAATACCAACAGGTCAGAAAAGGGCGTTTTCTCGCCCGGCCCAACCGCTTTATCGCCCAGGTGGAACTGGACGGACAGACCGAGACCGTTCATGTGAAAAACACCGGCCGCTGCCGGGAACTGCTGGTGCCCGGCGCCACAGTCTACGTGGAGGGGAGCGACAACCCCAAGCGCAAGACGAAATACGACCTTATCGCGGTGGAAAAGGGAAGCCTGCTCATCAACATGGACGCCCAGGCGCCCAACCACCTCTTTGCCGAGTGGGCCAGAGCCGGAAAGTTCCGCGAAAACCTCACACTACTGCGCCCAGAGACAACGTGGGGGAATTCCCGCTTTGATTTTTACTGGGAGGATTCACTTGGAATGCACGGCTTTGTGGAGGTAAAGGGGGTCACTCTGGAGGAGGAGGGGCTGGCCCTTTTTCCGGACGCTCCCACGGAGCGGGGCGTGAAGCACCTGCGGGAGCTGGCGGCCTGCCGGGCGGCGGGCTATGAGGCGGCGGTGTGCTTCGTGGTGCAGATG
>DYBS01000161.1:0-2475 GCA_019418525.1 Clostridiales bacterium | reverse complement strand
AGGCATTTTCCCCCAACGAGCGCACCCACCCGGCCTTCGGGGCGGCCCTGCGAGAGGCCCGGGACGCCGGGGTGGAGATCCTGGTGGAGGGGTGCACCGTGACCCCGGAGCAGGTGGAGATTTCCCACACAGTTCCGCTGTGGCTGTGATGGTCACTTCTGGTTAGGCTTATTTTTCGGAACATTATTTTGTGGGATGATTTTTAGGTTGGCCTCAGATCCAGATAGGTATCATTCCTCACAGCGCTGCTGTGCAGCAATTAGGGTATTGATGGCATCCTCGCTGGCATGGAGCAAAGTTAGATACATTTCTTTATAATCCGGAACGGTCATCACCTCACAAGACCATTTTAATCTGAAACAGGTTAAAAGTAAATAACCTGTTTCAGGTTATGGGATACTGGTCCTGGGTGATGTTTATGAACCGACTGCGGGACCTGCGAGAGGACGCGGACTTGAACCAGACAGAGGTGGCGAAGTATCTGGGTATGTCCCAAACGGGCTATTCCAAATATGAAACAGGAGAAAACGACATCCCGACACAAGTTCTCATTCAACTGGCTTATTTTTATCAGACCAGTGTGGACTATATTTTGGGTATCACGAACGAGCGGAAACCCTATTCTCGCTGAAAACCGGCGGCATGGAGTACATCTTTATGCCGCCGGTTTCTTTTTGTGGACCCTCTTGACATATATCGAATATTGATATACTATGAGGGCGAGGAGATATATCAATATTCGATATACCGGAGGTGAGGACATGGCCCGCAAAAAACTGGATACACTCACGGAGCAGATGTTCTATGTCCTCCTCTCCCTGCGGCAGGAGCGCCACGGCTACGGCATCATGCAGGATATCGCCCAGCTCACCGACGGGCGAGTGAATGTGGGGGCGGGCACCCTGTACGCCCTGCTGGAGCGGTTCGAGAAGGACGGACTCATCGCCCACACCCGGGTGGAGGAGAAGCGGAAATACTACCAGATCACCGAAGAGGGGGACCGGGTCCTTCAAACGGAATACGAGCGCATCCGCCGGCAGGCGGCGGATATGGAACGGGTGCTGCGAAAGGAGCGATGAGATATGAAGTGGAAGGTACGGCTCTTTCCCTACGAAAATATGGACTACAAGGCCGCCGAGACGTGGCTGAACCGACAGGCCGCCAAGGGCTGGGCTCTGGAGCGGGTGTGGCTGTCCACCATCGCCCTGTTCTCCAGCACCGAGCGGGAGGACCTGCGCTACTGCATCGACCTCCACGGCAAGTGGGAGCCCACCCAGGAGGATGGCTATTTCCAGCTCTGCTCCCAGGCCGGGTGGGACTATGTGGCCCAGGTGCGGAGCATGTCGGTCTTTGCCTCACGGGCGGTGGCCAATCCGGTGCCCCTGCAGACCGACCGGAACATGGAGGATAAACTCTACTGGCGGCGGGCCATCCGTCCGGCCATTTTCGGGAGCCTGCTGTGGCTGCTGGTGCTGCTGGCCATCGCGGCGGCGGTGGGGCTGATGGGGTATCGGTATCGAGAGTACCTGGCCGCGCTGACGCCCCTGCTGTGCAGCACCTCCTTTCTCTGCTGGATCTTAGGTACGGTGTTCTGCTTCCTGGGCCTGCTGTGGGCCATTCCCGCCGGTATTCTGCACTGGCGGCGCTGGAAGCGGGCAGTGGAGGAGGATGTACCGGTACCCGCCTCCCATCCGGTTTCTGCCCGCCTCCTGGGCCATGTGCAGCGGCTGGGAGGACTGATGGTGCGGCTCTACCTGCTCTTCTGCGTGGTGGAGTCTTTCGCCTCCCTGGTGGTGGGATACAGCGGCTTTGATATCGCTGAGCGCCGTCCGGAGTACCGCGAGCATCCACTGGTGATGGCCGAAGATGTGGGCCTGGACGACACAAAAGTGGGCTATCTGTCCGACAATCCGGTCTTTTCTCCTCTGGTCCAGGGCGAGAAATACATGGAAGAGGTGGAGACCGAGAACGGCGTGGATGTGGTCTGGTGCGAGCGGTATACCTGCATCACCGATGGATACGCGGATCTGCTGACCCGGGCCCTGCGGTATGATACTGGACGGCGAAATTACGAGGGCCACGGGGTCCTGGACTTCCAACCGGTGGAGCTGGGGACCGACGGGGGCTGGAGCGCCCGGGAGGGCTCCTTCCTCCTCCTGCGGGAGGGACGGACGGTGGCCCTGGTGGGGGTGCAGTGCCTGGGGGGCGACAGCCCCGACCTCACCGAACCGGAACAGCTGCAAACCATTCTGGAGCGACTGGAGCTGAGCTGACATGAAAAAACGCTATGCGCTCACCTATTTTCTGGACGCCGACTACAAGGCCATGGAGGACTGGCTGAACCGGAAAGCGGACCGGGGCTGGGAGCTGGAGAGGCTCCGTCTGGGGCTGCTGGCGGTGTTCGTGTCCCGGACCCACCCGGAAGTGACCTACGCGGTGGACCTGGCGCCCATCCGGAGCTACGGGGAGGAGGAG
>DYBS01000160.1 GCA_019418525.1 Clostridiales bacterium | reverse complement strand
CCCCCTCTGGGCTTTCTTTCCCACCGCTTTCTTTGCAAAGAAAGCGGTGCTCCCGACGAGCAGGCGGCCCGAGCCGGGCTGGCGGCCCGCGCGGCGAGCGCACATACCTTAAATATGAGGAGAAGGAGACAAAAGAGGAGGAAACTATGAGTAAGATCGTCTGTTTGGACCCGGGGCATGGCCCCGGGTGTGTCAACGGCTCCCCGGATGGGAGCTACAAGGAGCAGGAATTCGCATATGATGTAGCGTGCCGGGTGAAGGCCCGGCTGGAGGCGCGTGGGGTGACCGTGGTGCTGACCCGGGATGCCCAGGGCTATCCCAGCCTGACCCAGCGCTGCCAGGTGGGCAACAGCGCCCATGCGAGTGCCTTCGTGTCCCTTCACTCCAACGCGGCGGGGGAGGGGGGCTGGTCCAGCGCCTCCGGGCTGGAGATGTACACCAGCTCCGGGCCTGATTCCGCCCCCCGCAACGTGCTGGCCCAGCGGCTGAAGGAGCGCTTCCAGGCAGAGCGGGTGACTTTGCGCACCGTGCCGGTCCGGCACTACGGCTATGCGGTCCTCACCGGCACCGACGCCCCCGCCGTGCTCATCGAGTACGGCTTTCACACCAATCAGAGCGATACGGCTCTTCTGCTGGACGGGTCCTATCGGGAGAAGCTGGCCCGGGCCACCGCCGACGGCCTGTGCGCCTTCCTGGGGGTGGCCTGGAGTGAGGAGACCGCTGGCGAGAGCGACCGGGACACTGTTCAGCGGCGCTTCCGTCTCGCCGACGAGACGATGGATTATCTGAGTGCCTACCGGTATGCCGACGCGCTGCTGCAGCGTCTGGCCACGGGGGACTGAGAGGAGGTGATGGAGATGAAGATCAACTGGACCGTGCGTCTGCGCAACAAGGCCTTTTGGGTGGCGCTGATCCCGGCGCTGCTGCTGCTGGTGCAGGTGGTGGCGGCGATTTTCGGCTATATGCTGGACTTGGGCGAGCTGGGGAACAAGCTTCTGGCGGTGGTCAACGCCGTGTTCGCGGTGCTGACCATCCTGGGCGTGGTCACCGATCCCACCACTGCCGGTATGAGTGACAGCAAACAGGCCCTGACCTACCAGGCCCCCAAGGAGGACTGAGGGCGTGGAGTGGACTGTCGTCACCGCCCTGGCTGCGCTGGTGGGACTGGGAGCGGCTGTCGTGAAGCCCATCGTGTCTCTGACCAAGTCTATCACCGCCCTCACCGTGGTGGTGGAGCGGGTGGAAAAGGAACTGGCCCGACAGGCACGCCATACCCAGGAGAGCCACCGGCGGATCTGGGCCAAAAACGAGGAGCAGGACGGCCGCCTGGACGACCATGAGCGGCGGATCGACCGCCTGGAGCACCGGCCATAATAATAGGGCCCCCGGGACATATCTGTGTCCCGGGGGCCGTTTTGCTTATTCGAGAGGCCGGATGAAGAAGTTGCCGATGACCTCGGTAGAGTTGACCACATTGACAAAGGTGTTGGGCATGTGGTCGCCGATGTAACGGCTGATGCGGTGTACGTCGCTGTCCGAGAGAACGGTGTAAACCACATAGCGCTGCTTATGGGTGTAGGCCCCCTCGCCGCTCCAGCAGGTGGCGGAGTGGTTGGTGATATCGATGAGGGCCTTGGAGAGTTGCTCCGGGTCATCGGTGACGATGAAGAGGGTCTTTTTCTTGTACCGCTTGTAGAGGGCGTTGATGACCTGGGTGTAGCAAAACTGATAGATGATGGAATACAGGGCCTTATCCATGCCAAAGAGGATTCCGTAGATGAGGATGACAGTGGCACTGAAATAAAGCACATAGTTAAAGCCGTTGCTGCTCTTGAACTTGGCGGCGATGGACATGGCGATGAAGTCGGTGCCGCCGCTGCTGGCGCCGCTGTTGAGGACCAGCACGATGCCGACGCCGCCGCAGATGGCGCCAAACACCGAGATGAGCAGGGGATCGTTGACGATGTCGTACTTGGGCAGCAGGTCCACCAGGATGGAGGACAGGAAGATGCTCACGCAGGAGAGCAGGGTGAAGCGTTTGCCCACCAGGCGGAAGGCCACCACGGCGGGGATGACGTTAAAGGTGATGTTGAGCACCGAAAAGGGGATGCTGATGTGGAGAAATTGTTCAAAAATGCTCTGGATAAGGATAGAGAGACCGGAGAAGCCGCCGGGCACCAGATCCCCTGCGGCGATGAAGGTATTCATGTTGATCGCAAAGATGACGCTGCCCGCCAGGAGCATCAGAAGGTGTATGGCATTTTGTAGGGAAGGAGACTGTTTCACGGTTCAATTCCACCTGATCCTCTCATAGTCTGGTAGTCTGGAAGGTCCGACCCGGACGTTCGGTCCGCGGAGCTCTATGGTATGCGCAGGGGTTTCCAATCATTACTATATAAGGTTTTGACGGGAAAATCAACCGGCACATAGCGCATTTCGGCGAAAAACTGTACAGAAATCCGGCACTTTATCCCCGCCGCATCCACCGTGGGAGGAAGGTGGGGGACATGATCGCCATGAGACAGAAAAAAACGCCTGCCGCCAGCAGCAGGTCACCCACGCTGGCAAAGCCGCGCAGGAGGGGGACATACAGGACATCGCCCAGAAACCACAGCCGGGTGTCCGGCCCGGCCAGGGCGTACATGGGAATCTGGAGGTTTTCTAGAGCGGTAAGGCCCTCCGGGGAGAGGACGGCGGCAGCCTGCCGGCTCACCGGCATCCGAAAGCCGTTGAGGGTGATCACCAACAGATTACATCCCGAACCAAGGGCTACCAGCAGGGCGGTCTTTGGAAGGTGTCGGTTGATCAGGCAGAAGAAAAAGAGCAGGCCGTAGGAGAGGAGGAGCAGGGGGGCGGTCCAGAACGGGGGCAGCCGGGCTATAAGCTGCTGGAGCAGCAGGGCCAGGATAGGGAGAGGGAGAACGCGCAGCCGGGTCTGCTCCCAGCGCCGCAGCCGTCCGCCCAGTAGCCAGCCCAGCAGCAGGGAAAACACCACCGCAAGGGGCATCATGGGGCGGGCACCTCCTCCTGGCTGGGGAGCAGACGGCCTTCCTCGGCCATCCGAGCGGCCACCTGGGCCACCTGGGGGTGGAACTGTTTTCCGGCCTCCTCCCGCAAAATGCGAGCGGCCACCTGAGGGGACCGTCCGGCGGCGTAGATGCGGTCGCTGGTGATGGCGTCGTAGGCGTCCGCCACACCCAGGATATAGACCTCCAGGGAGACCTCGTCCTCCCGGGTGCCGCTGGGGTAGCCCCCGCCGTCGTAGCGCTCGTGGTGGTGGAGTACCATATCCAGAATGTCGGAATAGGAGTCGATGTTTTTAAGGATATCCACGCCGATGACTGGGTGGCGCTGGATGACCGCCCGCTCCTCGAGTGTGAGGGCGCCGGGCTTCTGGAGCACCGAGTCGGGGATACCAATCTTGCCGATGTCGTGGAAGATGGCCCCGGTCTGGATGCGGCGGATGCGCCGCTGGGACAGGCGCATCTCGGCGGCGATCTGGATGGCGTAGCAGGATACCCGGGTGGAGTGGCCCTCGGTATAGGTGTCTTTAGCGTCCAGAGCGGCTGTGAGAGCCTTCAGAATACTGTACTGCTGCTGTATGCCGTTGAGGTAGAGCTTGAAGGAATAGCGGGCCAGCAGAAGGGGGAGCATAAACAAGAGGGCCATCCACACGCCCGCGTCCAGCTGAAGGAGCATGGCCAGAAAGTAGGCCATGGGGGCGGAGCAGAGGATACTGGGCAGCAAGCCCAGAAACATCTGCAAAATGGTGGGGTAAAAGGTGACCTTGTGCTCCAGGTGGAAGAGAAACAGCAGGATGAAGCTGTTCAAAGCGATGGCGGTCAGGATGAAGAGGGCGGCGGGCAGGAGCACGCCGGGCAGGGCGATGTTGCCGGGCTCTCCGCCGGCGGCGCGGTAGGCGAAGCCGGCCAGCGTGAAGGAGAGGTTCCGGTTGCTCAGGTTGAACAGGGTCTTGACGGGGCTGGTGTTGAAGATATGGCAGTATCCCTTTCCATCGGAACGGGGATAGATCTCCAGCGGGGTGGTGAGGAACACGATGGCGGTGGCGGTCTCCGGTCCGAAGAGCAGGACGGCGGAGAGAATGCTGATAAAGGACATATCGATGGTACAGTCCGGCCGGATGTAGAGGGGCAGGCACCGGCAGAGGATACACAGGATCACCATGCAGCACAGCACAGAGCGTGACTGCCAGGGGCGTGTCTGCACGCTGACCACCAGGGAATAGAGGCCGGAGACGCAACCCAGCGCGAAAATCAGGGACAGGTACCAGCGTACAGGCTTTTGCATAATGACCCTCCGGGAAGCGAAGATTCCGCTGAAACAGGCAGCGGCACGGAGCCGCAGGCGGATTGCCGCGATTCCGTGCCGCTGTCTGGATGGCTCAGCGCCAGCTGAAGAAAGCGCCGCCGGCCACGAGCAGGGAAACCAGGGAAGTCAGGGCAAGCATGATCTTCGCCTTATTCATCGAATACAGCCTCCTTTATCAGGATGCTCTGTCCATCGCTCAGACAGGCCGTATTCGCTTCGCTCTGCTAAAAATCAGCTGGGGGTGGACATCTGGGCGGAGAGCATGGGCAGGCGCCGGTTCACCGCATCCAAAGTGGCCAGGACTACCGAGTAATTGGGCTCTTCCCCCACATAACAGGCCCCCAGCAGGGCCTCATTCTTGCCGTCGGCCTTCAGGGCCACGCCCACCATGGCCACCGGATGCTCCCCCAGGGAGGACATGCGCACATCGTCCAGGGTGAAGCGGCACCGGTCGGGCAGGAACTGGTTGATGGCGGCCACCGATGCCTCGGCGATGGAGCGGGTGCGGGCGCCGGGGGAGGAGTCGCAGTGGGAGTGGCCGGAACAGCTCTGCTCTCCCATGCGGAGAAAGACGTCCACCGTCACGCCTTCCCGGCTGGTGGCCAGCGCCAGGCGGTCAAAGATTAGACGGGTGTGAGTCTCCTGCATCCCGCCGGGGATCTGGGCCACGCTGATGACCCGGTGATCCAGCTCCAGCTGGAATCTGGCCAGCAGGGCCGACTGGATATCCCGGGCAAACTGTTTGGGGGAGCGGGACTGATCACTGAGCACATGCAGCTCGGTCACCCGCTCACCCTCCAGATGGAACTCCACGCCAAGTACGCCGGGCAGACGGCAGACCAGATCCTTCCAGGCAGCGACATCGCTCACCACAGTACCCTCCTTCAGACGAAAGTGGCTTCGCCCAAACATAAAGTGACTTTATTATACAAAAGTCAGTAAATGATTGCAAGAGAGAATCGGTGGATTTCACAAAGACAGTTTCAGGAAAGATTTTCCTCCCCTGCCTCATAAACTGACTCAGGCGGACGCGGGAGGTGAGGCTATGGAATGGACATACCCTCTGGACGGAGGGCGGGGCGTGCTGACGGTGCGCCAGGCGGGCGCGTGGGCAGAGGTAAATGCCCGGCTGCGGGATGACGGGCGGGGGCTCTAT
>DYBS01000016.1 GCA_019418525.1 Clostridiales bacterium | reverse complement strand
GAAAGGGGGTGCAGGTAGCTCTGGCCCACGAAATACTGGGCAAAGCCGTCATTGGGCGCGCCAATGGGGAACACCATCTCACGCTGGTGGCGGGCCTTTCCGTCCTCGGCGGCGTCCTCCGCCCAGACCTCTTTCGCCATGCGGAAGGCCGCCCAGGCCTTGGGCCAGCCGGCGTAAAAGGCCGCATGGGTCAGGATCTCGGCGATTTCCTCCCGGGTGATGCCGTTTTGCTTGGCCGTGGAGAGGTGGTACTGGAAGGAGCTGTCCACCAGGCCCTGAGCCATCAGGGCCACCACCGTCACAAGGGAGCGGTCCCGCAGGGAGAGTTTATCCTCCCGGCTCCACACCTCACCAAAGAGCACGTCGTCGTTCAACTCCGCGAATTTGGGGGCGAAATCCCCCAGGCCGTCCCGGCCTGCCGTTTGCTTGACTGCCATATGAAAGACCTCCTATGCGAGAGAAAAGGTGACCTGTACCGTCCCGTCACCCAGCAGCTCCCGCAGTCCGCTGGGATCGTCGATCCGGGCCAGCCGGGTGAAGGTCCAGGTGTTGGTATCATAGTAAATGGTGATCTGATCGCCCTGATAGAGGATGATGTCCCCGGGCTGGGTGGTGATCCGCTCGTCGCTGCGGATCAGGGTCGTGCCCAGGGGCCCCACCTTCTCAAAGCCGCCGTAGTCCTCCATGGTCACGGTCACCGGACCCTGGGCCAGCAGCGCGCGGAACTCCTCCGCCGAGGGGGTGTCCGCAAAGGTGGCGGTCAGCGTCTGATCGCCCACGGTGATGTTCAAAACCGATCCCTCCTCAGCCGAGGGCTGGGGAGCGGTGACCTCCTGACTGGGAGCCGCCGATGGGGATGGAGCGGGAGAGGCTGTGCTCCCAACCGTCCCGCAGGCGGCGAGCCCCAGGACAGCCAGGAGCAGACCGAGCATTTTCGTCATAAGACCCGCCTCCTGCCGTTTTTTTACTTCAGATTCGCCTCAAAAAACTGCTGGATCTTGTCGAAGGGGATGATATCCTTCCGGTCGTAGAGGTCGGTGTGGACCGCGCCGGGGATGATGACCAGTTCCTTGTTTCCGGCCCAGGGGCTGTCCTTCACCATGTCGGCGTAGGCGTCCCGGCTGAAGTAGCAGGAGTGGGCCTTCTCCCCGTGGAGCATCAGCACAGCGCTGCGGATCTCGTTGCTGTACCGCAGGATGGGCATGTTGAGGAAGGACAGGGAAGAGGTGGTGTTCCAGCCGTCGTTGGAGTTGAGGGACCGCTCGGTGTAGCCCCGCTCGGTCTTGTAGTAGTCATAATAGTCCTTCACGAAGAAGGGGGCGTCCTCCGGGAGGGGGTCCACCACGCCGCCCGCCCGAGCGTAGGTGCCGCTCCGATAGTCCGCGGTGCGCTGGGCGTTGAGGGCCTGCTTGGTCTCGTACCGGGCGTCGGCGCTGTCGGCGGAGTCAAAGTACCCCTTGGCGTTCACCCGGGTCATGTCGTACATGGTGGAGGTCACCGTGGCCTTGATGCGGGTGTCCATGGCGGCGGCGTTGAGGGCCATACCGCCCCAGCCGCAGATGCCCAGAATGCCCACTTTCTCCGGGTCCACGAAGTCCCGGGTGGAGAGGAAGTCCACGGCGGCGCAAAAATCCTCGGTGTTGATGTCAGGAGAGGCCACATTGCGCACCGCGCCGCCGCTCTCCCCGATGAAGGAGGGGTCGAAGGCCAGGGCGGCAAAGCCCCGGTTGGCCAGCTCCTCGGCGTAGAGCCCGGCACACTGTTCCTTCACCGCGCCGAAGGGCCCGGCCACTGCCACGGCGGCAAAGGGACCGGACGCCCCCGCGGGCAGGTACAGGTCGCCGCACAGCTCGATGCCGTAGCGGTTGTGGAAGTGGACCTTCTCCCGGGTGACCGTGTCCCGCAGGGGGAAGGAGTAACCGTTGAATTTGGACTGCATAGGGAGACCTCCTTAAATCTGTTTGCCCAGCTCGTAGGCGGCCTTCTGCTTCTCCTCCGGCATCTCGCCGGGATCGTTGGCGCCGCCGCCCCGGACCACGCCGGCCAGGCGGGCCTTCTCAAAGCAGGCGATCCAGCCCTCCAGCCCGTGGATGGGACCGTCGGAGGCGCTGTCCTCCTCCTCGGCGGAGGAGGTGAGCAGGTAGATCTCCCGGAAGGCGTAGTCGGCGGAGAAGAGGGGGTTGGCCCGGTCCAGCAGGGTCTTCATCTGACCGGACATCTCGTAGTAGTACACCGGGGTGGCAAAGCAGATTACTTCCGCCGCGCCCATCTTCTCCACGATGGCGTTGGCGTCGTCCTGGATGACGCAGCGGGGGGCCTTCAGACAGGCCATGCAGCCGTTGCAGAACCGCAGATCCTTACCCCGCAGGGAGAGGACCTCCACCTCATGGCCGGCCTCCTGGGCGCCCCGGGCAAATTCCCGGGCCAGGACGTCAGAATTGCTGCCCGACCGCAGACTGGTGGAGATCACCAAAACTTTTTTGCTCATTGCAGTTCCTCCTCACTCAGATGCCGCAGGACCCGGGCGGGCACGCCGCCCACAATGGTGTTTTCCGGCACATCCCGGCTCACCACCGCCCCGGCCGCCACAATGGCCCCGTCCCCGATGGTCACACCGGGCAGGATGGTGGCGTTGGAGCCGATCCAGACGTTTTTGCCGATGTGGATGGGGGCGGGGACCATGGTGCCCCGGTTTTTGGGGGATTTGGCGTGGTTGAGGGTGGCAAGCACCACGTTGTGGCCAATGAGGGCGCCATCGTCAATGAAAATACCGCCCTGATCCTGGAATTTGCACCCCATGTTGATAAAGACGTTTTTACCAATGTGGATATTCTTGCCGCAGTCGGTGTGGAAGGGCGGAAAAAGCCCGAAGCTCTCGTCCACCGGCTCACCGATAAGCTGGGAGAAGAGGGACCTCAGCTCCTCCGGTGTGTGGTAGCCGGTGTTGATCTCCGCGGTGATGCGCAGAGCCTCCTGGCTGACGCCGTGCATGAACTGATGGGCCTCGCCGCCGCCTTGTACTGGTTTGCCACTGTTGAGATGATCCAAAAATGCCTGTAAATCCATCGTATGCTCCTGATTTCTTGATTTTCTGGATTTATTGTATCACCCACGGTTTTAGATAACAAATACCTATATTGAATAGTTTACTATGCTTGAAATCTATATTTAAGCTGTGTTATGATGTTGGTATCCGGAGGTGGGCTCTATGGAATTGAGAGTGCTGCAATACTTTCTGGCGGTGGCCAGAGAACAGAATATCTCGGCGGCGGCCCAGTCCCTGCATCTGACCCAGCCCACCCTCTCCCGGCAGCTCAAGGAGCTGGAGGAGGAACTGGGCAAGCAGCTGATGATCCGGGGCAACCGGAAGATCACCCTCACTGAGGACGGCATGCTGCTGCGGAAGCGGGCGGAGGAGATCCTGGAGCTGGTGAACCGGACGGAGCGGGAAGTCATGCAGTCCGACGACACTGTCAGCGGGGACATCTACATCGGAACCGGCGAGACTGACGGCGTGCGGCAAATCGCCCGGACCGCGCACCACCTCCGGGAGGACTATTCGGGTATTCACTTCCACATCGTCAGCGGGGATGCCGTGGACGTGTGCGAGCGCCTGGACAAGGGGCTGCTGGATTTCGGGGTCCTTCTGGGCGACATCGATAAGATCAAGTACCGGTATCTTGAGCTGCCTATGAAGGACACCTGGGGGGTCCTGATGCGGAGGGACAGCCCGCTTGCGCAGAAGGATACCATCCTGCCCCAGGATCTGTGGGAAAAGCCCCTGATCCTCTCCCGGCAAATGGACAACAAGAGTGGCCTGTACCGCTGGCTGCGGCGGGAGCCCTCGGAGCTCCACACCGTGGCCACCTACAATCTCATCTACAACGCATCTCTGATGGTGGCCGAGGGAATGGGGTACGCCTTCACCCTGGACAAGCTGGTGAACACCACCGGCAGCGACCTCTGCTTCCGTCCCCTGAGCCCGAAGCTGGAGCTGGGAATGTATTTAGTGTGGAAGCGTTCCCAGACCTTTTCCAGGGCGGCGGAACTGTTTCTGGAGCGTTTGCAGGAACAGCTGGCCCTGTTCCGTGGAGAGACGGCATGAAAAAGCCGGAGGCCATGATAAGACCTCCGGCTCCATAGAAATTTATAGGTACAGCTCCCCGGTTTTCCGCTCCGAGCAGACCTTTTTCAGGGCTGTGTTCGCCGCGATCAGCATCACAGCGTCCACCTTTCGGGCCGACTGGGGACAGACCGACACACAGCGCATACAGGAGATGCACTTATGCTTGTCGGTGCGCTTCGGGTCCTGAAGGTCAATGGCCTGGACCGGGCACTTTGACGCGCACAGCCCGCAGCGATTGCAGGCCCGGGTGGCCTTGGGTACCATGCTCTTGCCTCCGGGCGTTTTATAAGGACGGTTGCCGGGGAGCCGGGGCTCCGAGATGTCTCCGGCATCCAGCTTTTCCCGGATTTTTTGGGCAAAGTCCCGCAACTGCCGCTGGTCCTCCTCATCCGGCCGCCCGGCGGCATAGCAGTGGGCAATGGAGTGCTCCGCGATGGCAGCCGCTGCGGCCACGACCTGGAACCCGGCGGATTTTGCGGCGTCCTCCAGCTCTACCAAGGTGTCCTCATAGGCCCGGTTGCCGTACACGCACAGCAGTACGGCCCGGGCGCCGTTTCCGCGGATGGAGCTCAGCCGCTGCACGGCGGGGGCGGGCACCCGGCCGCCGTAGGACGGGATGGCGATGACAGCTACGTCCTCCGGTGTCAGGACCACAGAGGCAAAGTCCGCAGCGTAGTCAGTCAGGTCCACAGCGGCAGTTCCGCCGCCCAAGGCCTCGGTCAGCACGTCGGCGGCCTTCTGGGTGCCGCCGGTGGGGCTGAAGGTGATGTTGTAGAGCTTCATATTCCCATTCCTCCTAGACATTTCCTGAGGGGCGGCGTGTCCCCTCAGCGATCCATCCGCCCGGCAGAGCGGGTTGCACTTGTGTCTGGGCGGGAAGGATCGTAAAATAGAGTTGTCATTCTTCGTGTTACAGGTCACCGACAGTGTACCACTGACATGATGTAATGTCAACAATTACATCTGAGCCAGAACGCAAGAAAGGACCGTTCCTATGCAGCTGAGTATGAAATGTTCCGTGGCTGTCCACTGTCTGATTTTCATCCATGAGGCCAAAGGTGTGGTCAAAGTGACCAGCACCCTGCTGGCCCAGAGTACCGGCGTCAATCCGGTGGTGATCCGGAATATCCTCAGCGCGCTGAAGAAGGCGGGGCTCATCACGGTGGCCCGGGGGACCGGCGGCGCGGGGCTGTGCCGGGCGCCGGAGGAGATCACGCTCTTCCAGATTTACAGTGCCCTGGAGCCGGAGGGCCTCACCGCCCTAATTGGCATCCACCCCTGCGCACAGCGGCCGTGTCCCATCGCTCAGAACATCCGGCTGGTCCTGGAGGGGCCCTATCATAAAATCGAGGATTCTATCCGGGCGGCCATGGAGGGGATCACGCTGGCGTCCATGCTGGAGGATTTTCACCAGCGGGTGGCAGACAAGGCTGCGCAGCCGGAATAGCCGGAATACAACACGGGGATGGCGCTTTTTGCGCCATCCCCGTGTTTCTTTGTTCCGTGTTTCAGAATCAGAACCTTTGAGCAAATGCACAGTTGAGAGATCAGGTGATTTTCCAACATTGGATATTCTTATATTGACTTGATGACTTTTGATAGAATATAATAAAACGTCTGACGAATAATATGGAAATTGGATCATATTGTTGCAGAAAAGAGAGAAATGAGCGGGAAAAAGAGAGGAATTTTGTATGAAGCAACGTGTGGAACGGTTTTGGCCCAAAAGGAAGAAGCGATTCAGCCAGGGTATGGCGGCTTTGCTGGCCGGAGTGCTTACCATCGGAGTCCTGCCTATGAATGCACTGGCTTACCTGGCGGATGTGCCGGAGCATCTCAGCTTTATCGACGGAGAGGGCAAAACGGTTTCCACAAGCGAGGACTGGGAGAAGACCTTCCCCTATGGCACTTTTGCCTTTTCCAATTTTCAGGCCGTCGCGGAGGAGGGGGCGGAGACCACCGTTATTCAGGTCTACCGTCTCGGCGGTACGGAGGGCCGCGCCGTTGCCTATATCAGCTACACGCCTGCGCTGGTCCAGCTGGAAAACGGGGAGACCAGTTACAGTACCGCAGCGGGATCGGACGATATCGTGATCGAAGTGGAAGATCCGCTGCCCGGCGCGGAGGATCAGCCCATCGGACAGGCTCCGGCGCCCAGACAGCCCGAGCAGGCGGTGAAGGTGACCCATACGGTGGAAGAGGATGGGACGCACCTGTCCATCGACGTGGAGGCGGACGCCTACCAGTGGTACGTATCCTATGCCGGGGACTGGAAAGCCATCGACGGCGCAGTGAACCAAGAAATGGTCGTCAGCGATGAGTACCTGCAGCGGGATTTCCGCTGTGTCTATACCCTGGGAGACGTGCAGTACTGCTCCGACAGCTATTGGGGCAAAGCCTATGTGGCGGAGAGCTCTGTGGAAGAAGAGACGGAGAAACCGGTGAGCAGTGAGCCGGTGGCGTTGAATCCGGAGCCCACCTTTACCCGTATTGCCCCGGAGACGGCGGAGGACCCCTATTCCGGCTATGTGTTCGACCTGACTTTTGCCGACGGCGAGTGGGTCAAGGAGATCCGGGTGACTGTGCCGGAGGACACCCAGGCGGAAGCACTGAAATTCGGCACCTTCACCATTGTGGATCACCAGGGCGCCTCTCTGTATGACACGGCCAATACGCTGGCGCTGCAGGTGGTGGACAACGATACGCCAGAAGAGAGTCGGCTGGGCTTTGCGGTCACCGAGGTGCGGGCGGACAAGGCCGCCGGGAAAGCGGAGGTGACCGTCCGGCGCACCGGCGGAAACCAGAGCATGATCACGGTGGATTATGCCACCGAGGACGGCAGTGCCAAAGCGGGCCAGGACTACGCCGCCGCCAGCGGCACGCTGACCTTCTATGGCGACATGAATGAACAGGTGATCGAGATCCCACTCATCAACGACGGGGTGGTGACGGATGAGGAGCGCTCCTTCCGGGTGGTGCTGTCTAACCTGAAAGGCGACGGCGAAGCCGCCTGCACACTGGATAACACTGCGGCCGAGGTTGCGCTCTACAACAGCGGTGAGAGCGGCGCGGAGGAGAATCTGGTCACCCATCTGTACCAGAGCGAAGTCAGCGACGTCTCCGGATCCGTTGCCCAGACCGGGAACAGTGTGGTATCCGTGGGAACGGATACCGTTTCCGCGGTCCAGACGGAGAATGAGGAGGATGTGCTGACGGCCAGCATCGAAGGGACCGCGGAGGACGGCGTCAGCCCGCTGAGCTACAACTATCCCGGCCGTCTGAGCTTTTCCAACGGCGGCTGGTCCTACGCCGAACCCATCCCCAGCAGCGGCTGGAGCGGCGGCAGCAGCTATGACGGCGGCATCTGGACCTACCGCAGCAGCGGCGCCGGTTCCGCCGCGCTGACCTTTGACCCCCGGATGTATAAGGGAATCTCGGCCTCCTTCGGCTGGGAGTGCGCCATCGCCAGCGCCTGGACCATGACCTGGTACGGCATGGAGTACACCTATCCCTGGGCCAAGCTCCTGACCCAGAACGGCGCGGAATTTGCGAAAGTCGATTCCGGTGTCACCGACAACGGCAGCTATTGGGAGCCGGAGATCAACTGGTACACCAGCAGCTATCTGAGCAAGAGCTGGAGCATCGCGGACGGTGTGAACCGGCTTCAGCTGGGCACCAGCCGCCACGATTCCCACGATTCCAACGGTGACGCACAGGCCAATCTGAAAAGCGGCAGCCTGTACCGGCGTACCTTTGGCGGCGACTTCTATTTGCAGATCCACACCGCCAACGACAGCGGCGAGGGGTATGGTAACAGCAAGACCGCCCCGGAGGGAGCGGCCTCCCTGACCGAGAGCTCCGGCGTCTACGGCTCCATGCGCCCTGTGGTGACCATCCAGAGCGGCCAGGGCGGCGTCTACGGCGGGGACCTCTTCGTGGGCACGACTCTCCAGGTGGAGCTGAAGAATACCGCCAGCTATGAGCCGGCCAAGCCGGACAGCAACCTGACTTACGCCGTCTATCTCACCAATCAGGACGGAAAGGTGGTGGCCTCCTCCAGCAGCAGCGGGACCACCCATTACCTCAAACTGCTGTGGGATGGCATGACCGACGCGGATGTGACCGACAGCGACTATACCATCAACGTGGTCATGACCCGAAAGCAGGATTTGAAGCTGGACCTAACTCCCTCTGTGCCCCGGATGACCGATGAAAACGGCAATGTGACGGCTGACATCGATACCAGTAAAATTGGCCAGGCCGCCAGCGATTTCTGGAACAGCACCAGCGTGATCACCTACGGCTACTCCGAGGAGAAGTACACCAACGGCAGCATCTCCTACATTTACCATGAAAATGGTAAGCTGACCAAGGAGAACTTTACCCAGAGCGGCGCGGTTTTGTCCAAGCTGGATCTGGAGAATATCCAATGGGTCAACTTCAACCTGCCGGCGGAGGACAAGATCGTTTACAATGGCCGGACTTACGGCGGCAACGAGAAGATTTATCTGAGTGTGGCCGATCTGGCCTCCTCCTCCATGACCTTCTACTATTATGACGCCCAGTACCTCAGCGCCACCAGCGTGATGGCGGCGGATATTTCGGAAGTCGAACTCTTCCTGGACGGCAACGCCAACGGCAAGATCGACGGCTACTACGATGCGAATACCGGCTATTTCATTGTGGACGAGGCTTCCGGCGACCAGAGCTTCGGCTTTCTGGACCCGGATACCGACTACAATGAGACGCTCTTCACGCCGGTGCCGGTTACGGTCGACGGGGAGACCAAGTACGGACAGTACTTTATGAAGGTCTACTATACCATGAACCCCCGCTCCCTGGTGCCGCCCGATGGGACGGATACCAACCGCGCCTGGGCCCAGGTGCTGCCGGCCTTTGTCAGCAGCGTCACCGACCCGGACAGCTATGAGCTGCTCACCCAGGAGCAGCAGTCCTACCGCTACCTGATCAGCGGCAAGACCAAACTCGACAAGGATGGGGATGAGGTGCGCTCCTCGGACTACCACACCATGTACGGCAGCGCGGCTACCACCCGCTCCATGGTGGATGTGCCTCTGGGCGGCGACACCAGTCCCGCCGAGCTCAATGCGGACGGAACGGCCTATACCTGGATGCCAGACTATCAGGGCAACCTGCTCTATCCCTTTGAAAACCCCGAGCCCATCTTCATTGCCGACAGCGTGGCGGGCAGCAACATCCCCGTAGCAGAGGTCAAGGGGTATGAGAACGGCCAGGTGGTGCTGGAGGAGGGCGGTGTAGATCAGCTCAACGGCTATCTGGGCTCTCTGACGGCCAACAACACGGTGGCGCTGTGCGTGCAGGAGCAGAAGGCCACCACCGAGGAGATCGCCCGGGCCAACGGGGTGACCATCGGATCGGGGGACATCGCGCTCCAGTCCGCGGCAGCGGCGGATACCGACCTGGATGTCGAGTCCACCACTTTGGCGGATACCAAAACCACCCCGGACGCCCGCTACCTCCAGGAAAACGGCTCGGCGGGCGAGGCGGACGGCAACGTGGATATGGCGGAAGCCGACAGCGATTACAGCGAATTCAACCAGGATTTCTTTGTGCAGCTGCCCAGCACCGACATTGGAGTGACCGACTTTGCATCCATTGTTATGGACGGAGACCAGGTGGGCTTCTCCCTGGGACTGCCTCTGGGCGGATACAGCTCCAGCGACGGGGCCGTTTCCCCTGCCAAAGCCCTGGGCGACTCCAAGGAGGGCATGGAGAAGCTGCTGGCCTGGATGAAAAAGCCCAATATGGAGAACGCCAAGGCCGCCGATGACAGCCTCAAGAACGTGATGGACCAGAAGGACAGCTCCAACTCGTCCGTCAAGAGCGGTAAAGCGGTGACCTCCAAGGGATTTTCCGCCGAGTTCGCGCTGGGCATTGCCTTCCTGTGGAAGTTCGATTCGGTGAGCAACGAGTATAAGTTCAGCCAGTTCTCCGTGGCCGCGTCTGCGGAGCTCGCCTTTACCTACCAGGCCCGCTTTACGCCCGTGCCGCTGATCTACATGTATGTTTCCGTGGGCATCGGGATCGAGCTGGGCACCGGCGCCACTGTGGAGCGGGAGACCGTGGAGGGCGCGAGCCTTCTGTCGGCGCCTGTGAACCTGACTAAGGGTCAGTATAAGATTTTGGATGATACAACGTATAAATCCAGCAACCTGACCTTCAACGGCAAGCTGTTGGTGGAAGCGTACACCGACGCAGACTGTACGCAGTCACTGGCCGGCTTCCAGAAGGGCTATCTGGAATCCAACGGCAAGGACCCGGTGCTGGTGGTCCTGGACAAGCGGGATAAAGCGCAGATGGACCAGCCGGTCTATCTGAAGCTCACCGCCCTGGAGGATACCCAGCTCGACAGTGCCGTGGAAGTGGTTAAGACCCAGAATCTCAGCTACTGGAGCGGCTTCTCCATCTCGCCCGAGCTCTTTGTCGAGGCCGGCGTGGGCGTCGGCATCGAGATCATGAAGATCGAGGTCTACGTCAAGATCAATGTGGGCTGCGCCATGACTCTGGGCGCCTATGACACAGACGCGGGCAAATACGAGGGCTTCAGCTTTGACGAGTTTGAGTTTGGCATGGGCCTGGGCTTCCGGGTAGTGCTGCTGTTCTTCAGCTATGAGATGGACCTCATCAGCTACTCCATCACCTATGAGAAGGACAGAAATCCCGAGTGGCAGCACAGCTGGTCGGCTCTGGGCGGACTGTACGGCGACGACATGGAGCTGAGTACCATAACGGCCACAGATGCGGACGGCAACACCTATGACGTCCATATCCGGCTGCCTGGCTCCGCCGCGGAGACCCAGGAGCTGTACACCGCCGATACCAGCGCCGTAGAGACCATGGCCTTTGACCCCACCGACAAGGAGGTGCCCTTCCAGCTCTCCGGCTACGGCAGCTCCGGCGACGCCTTCAAGCTGGCCGACGGCCTGATCTCCGGCTATGACTACCAGGTGGTCACCGTTGGGGAGAACAACTATCTTCTCTACACCGTCAGTCGGACGGACGCCGCCCACCCCGTGGACAACTCCATGCTGGTGCTCTCCCGCATCCAGCTGACCAGCACCGGCGGCTCTGAGGAGTACGGCCTGGTGAACCCGGTGGATGCGGGCAGCGAGACTCCCTATATCGTGGTGGATAAGGACAAGGCCGGCGATCTGGAGTTCACCGGCTGGGCGGACGGGGATACCCTGCGCATCGCCTGGGTGAGCTATGCCAAGGTGACGGAAAATAGCACTGCGGCAGGGGAGAAGCCCGAGGGTGCGGCCCCCGTCGGCATGACCGAGAGCAACTATGAGCAGGTCTTTGATGATTTTAAGAAGACAGAGCCTACTCCGGTGAAGGACCCCGGGACCGAGCCTGTGGCTCCTGTGGAGGCGGATTACTATGTGACCGCAGAAGTGTATAACACCCTGAGCCAGGAGGAACAGGCCAAGTATACCCAGGATACGGACACAGAATATTACTACTCGACCAGCTATGGTTCCTATAAAGCCGCTTCTGAGGCGTACACAGACGCCCAGAGCGAGTACACCGCCGACAAAGCGGCGTATGCCCAGGCCAAGGCTGCCTATGAGAAGTACCAAGAGGAAAAGGCCGCATACGACAGCGACTATAAGATCTACAACGATTGGTACATTTACTTCAAGTCTGTTGACGATGTAAACGCCGCCAACCAGGAGATCGCCAATCAGGCGGCCCAAAACACCGTGGTCAAGACGGCCAGCTTTAATACCACTACGCCCTCTGAGATCACAGATGCCAAGACGGTCAGCGGCGCGGCGGGCAGCCATGTGTATCTCCCCGGCGGCAGCAGTGACGGCAGCGTGACCATTTATGCAAAAGCCAAGCACTATACTGATACCAAAGCCATGGAGGCGGAGTATGCCGCCTACCTGAATAAAATCTACACCACTGATGACGCCAGCAAGAACATCAAGGCCTACCGGGAGGCCTACCAGAAGGGCCTGTGGGACGCCTATGGCTCGGGTACCGAACTCCACGCAGTAGTGGGCAACCAGGACACCGCGGTTTCTCTGCCCGAGGGCCAGATCCTGGACAACATGGAGATCACCGAAATCAACGGTGTGTACTATGTGGCCTACACCACCAGCGAGCAGAGCTATGTCCAGGAGAACAATTACAGCGGCGTAAGCGGCGCAAATGCCACGGATCAGCTGACCACCAAGCGGCTTTACCTCCAGACCCTGACGGTGACGGATGGCCAGCCCGCCTGGGGCAATGCCCTGCTGCTGCGCACTCTGGTGGACTACGACCAGAACACCAAGACCGACGGCGCCTATGTGGGCGGTAAGCTTACCGACTATCAGGACCCCTATTTCTCCAACCTCCAGTTCCTCAACGGCAAGCTGGGCGGTCTGGAAGGGGAGGGCGAGTCGTTTGACGTGGCCACCCTGTCTGAGACGAGTCCGGAGGAGTTCCTGCTCTTTGAGATGAACGGCTCCACCTTCGTTATCCCCCAGGCCGATCTGGTGAGCATTGCCGCAAGCCACTCCGGCTCCATCATCCCCTTCTTCCAGCCGGAGGCGCAGACAGGTGCCGACGGAGAGGACGCCACGCCCAGCAGCACCGGCCGTGCGGAGGTCACCATCGGCGCCGACGGCGCGGGCAATATTTCCGCCGTCTATGTCTCCACGGTGGAGGGCACCACCAACAACGCCCTCTTCCTCACCAAGTGGGATCCCCAGTCCCAGACCTGGGGCGCGGGCACCATGCTGGCTATGAACTACATGCAGGTGTACGAGGACGCAGCGGCCAACGGCTGGAGCGCCTCGGATACCGAGCAGGCCTACCTGGGCAAGCTGGAGGGCTATGCCGGGGGAGGCATGGATCAGCTGACCTTCTCCAATCTGCAGATCGCCCTGGGGCAGACTGCCCAGGAGGAAAACACCGCCCAGACCATGAGCGCCGAAAAGAGCGCCTCCGCCCAGGTGGACCTGAGCCAGATCCTGGCGGGGCTGGGCGGCAGCGAGATCCAGACCATGAGCGCCAATGACACCCCCAATCTCACCGACGCCCAGAACGCCCTTCTGGCGGAGGCGGGCGCGGGGGAGACCAAGGATACCCTGCTGGTGCTCACCCAGGGCACCACCCAGTACCTCCAGGAGGGCACCTATACCGATGTAAACGGCGATGAGCAGACCGTGGTGGTTCCTATTGAGGATGCATATGCTCAGGCACTCTATGATGAGGGAAAATATGACAAAAAGCCCGGCCTGGGCGTCTACGCCATCAGTTACGGCGTGGGCCAGCGGAGCGTGGGAAACGCCAATGTGGACTTCTCCGGGTATGACTTTACCGCCGGCAGCGAGCTGTATGTCAAGGCCAGCTTCCAGAACACCGGCGACGTGGCCCTGCGGGGCAGCGAGGCAAATCCCATCACCGCCCGGCTGATGCTGCGCATAGAGGAGGGAGCGGAAGCCACCGCCCTGGCCCAGTGGGAGATCCCGCAGAATATCACCGCCGGACAGACCGTATCCCTCAGCGGCACCTGTGCCGCTCTGACCGAGGACCTGCCCGAGGGCAGCATCTTCTATCTGGACGTGGCGGAGGATGACACCTATATTGCAGACGGAGCCTTCCGCGGCACCACCCTGTCGCAGGACCCCGATACCGGGGCCTGGACCGGCGGCTTTGTGGTGGAGAACAAGCCGGAGCTGGGCTTCGAGCACTTTGACATCACCACCGCCCAGGTGGACGAGAACGGCAACACGGTGCTGAATGTGGACTTCCAGGTGGGCAACCGGGGCAATGAGACGGCCGAGGACGTGTATGTCCAATTCAGCTATGAGAGCGGCCGGGATGAGCAGAACAACCCGGTCTATACCGTCCTGGATATCACCGAAAACGACCTGACGGTTTCCAAGCAGCAGAAACTGGACCCGCTCAGCCTGATTCTGGGCGGCGGGACGGACGAGCAGAACGGCATCCTGCGCCTGAAGAACACGGACGGCAGCGATATGGACCCCAATATGGGCCGTACGGTGACCGGTACCCTGACGGTGCCGCCGGAGGTCTATCAGGGAACCGTCAACGGCAGCCTCAACCTGCGGGTGGAGATCTTTGCCGGGGACGATGCCGTGGAGAGCCGGAGCGCCGACGGCCTGATCACCGCCAGCCACAGCGAGTACAATACCGACAATAACAGCCAGGTGGCACAGATCGAGCATACCACCTTCTTTGAGACTGCGGCCAAGGTCACGCTGGCCATGGGCAACACCATGCGCCTGCCCGTGTCCATCGCCACCAGCACCGGCAAGGCCCCCGTCATCCAGGTGGAGGAAGTCCAAGACACCGAAGGCGCGGCCAAAAACCTGGGCGTACTCTATTACGAGCAGTCGGCCAGCCCCAGTACGGGCAATACCGAGGGCGTGCTGGTCATTGCCCCCTCCCGGGAGGGCAGCGGGATCATTCACATCAAGGATGAGGCCACCAACACCATCCAGTCCGTCACCTATGAGGTGACCGAGGCCGGCGAGGGCATCAACATTTTCAAGAATAACGGGATGTTTACCTTCTACAACAAGAACGGCACTCCGTATGACGAAAGCGCCCAGGCCGCCACGCAGGACTGGTCCTTCAACGGCAACATCAGCACCTGGGGCTCCGACGGCTCGGCCCCCTATCTGTCCAACCTGTCCAACGGCAAGGTGGGCGCGTATTTCACCTTTGATACGGTGGCCACGTCCATCGACTTCCACTTCAACGGCAAGATCAAGGTGGAGAGCACCTATCCGGGCTTTACCGCCAAGGAACTCACTTGTGCGGGCGGGGAGCAGTCTGCCTCAGTGTCCTTTGGCAGCAGCGAACAGAGCCACACCGTAAAAGTCACCGTGCTGGACAACGGTGACAGCAATGCCACAGCGGATTTTGACGTTCTGGTGGAGCACTTTGCCAGCGGTCAGCCGCCGGTGCCCGCGCTGGACGCCAACCATCCCCACATTTACTGGAGCCGCAGCTTCCCGGATACCGCGTCCCTGAAAGCGGGAGAGAGCCAGGTGGAGCTGACGGTCTACGCATTGGACGATACGGGCATTGCCAGCCTGACGGTCAACGGCGTGGAGCCGGAACATCTGACCAAGCACTCGTCGGGCTACTGGTCGGCTCAGCTGACCATCGAGGAAAACGGCAAGCTGGATGTGGCCGCCGTGGACAACTCCGGCAACCGCACCACCCAAGCGGTGACGGTGGACTGGTTCAACACCACAGTCACCAGCGGAGCCATCAGTACGGCCCCCGACCTGACCGCGCAGTTTGAGAAGAACGGAACGGAGCTGGAAGAGACAGACTATGTGACCGGAAGCGATACCGTGGTGGCCGCAGCGCAGTCTGAGACAGAAGGCGTGACATACAGCGCCCAGCGTATCACGGTACATACGACGGATGAGGACGCTTCGGAGCTGGTTATCACGAAACTGGACCCTCTGACCGACGCGGCAAATACCTTTGACGCCAAGGCCAACGGCTATTATGTGGTCACGGTCACGGCGACGGACGGCACCTGGAGCCAGACCGTGCTGGAGATGGCCCAGGTGGACACCGAACTTCCGGTGGCCAGCCTGTCCCTGAGCGAGGACGGCACAGCCCTCTCCTGGAACGTGAGCAAGTCCGATCCGGAGCTCTCGCCCATCGCGGGGGCCGCCATCAATGGTTTTGACCTGAATGTGGGCCAGCGCCGCACCGCGGTGGCCGGTACTTTCCCCATCCAGTACGGTGGAACGTATACCCTGACCGGCAAGGATGCGGCAAACCACACAGCGGAACAGTCCCTTGCCGTGCCCGGCCTGCCCATTCAGGCGGAGGATGAGAGCGTCTGTACCGTTACCGACGCCTGGAACCAGGCCCGGAACAACGGCGTGATTACCATCGACCCCACCGCCCTGACCGGCGGCGTCTATGACGCGGAAAAGAGTATCCCTGCGGAAAATCAGTACCACGGCCGCTACGAGGTACTGCTGATGCCCACAACGGATATCTTTGACGCTGAGGCGGTCCGACAGGAGCTGCTGGACGCATATGCAGAGCAGTATTTTGAGGAACACCCGGACGCAGAGGCGGACGATCCCGCCGCCGTCATGCCCGAGGAGGAGCTGAACGCGGCTCTGGCGGAGCGGGAGACAAAGGCCTGGAGCCAGTGGCTGGAGACAGCCCTGGCCACAGACCAGGACGCAAACTGGACGGAACTCACGGAGAAGGGCATTTCCTTCCCGGGACTGACTCCCGGTGCTTATACCGTCCTGTTCCGGGACGCGAATGAAAAACAAAATGCGGAGGTGATCGCACAGAGAAGTCTGACCGTGGGAGACGAGGCCATCGTCATGGAGACAGAGAGCAGCGTCGAGCACAACGGTGGCCGGGACGGTTCCATCACCGTCACGGCCCAAAACGGCCGGCTGGAGAGCGGGACCTATCAGTTCCTGATCCGCCCGGTGGAGAATGGGGAGAGTGCTCTCCTGCCCGTAGATGAGCTGACCCAGCCGCTGGACCAGAAGCTGTTCCCGGCGGAGGACGGCTGGACTACCCCCGCCTGGGAGACCTCCGATCTAGCCTCCGGCACGCTGTCTACCGGCGTGTTCACTGGTCTGCGCTCCGGCTGGTATCAGGTGGCGGTGCGCACCATGGAGGATGTTTCCGCCATGGAGATGCAGGATCTGATCACGGCCTATCAGGCGCTGCTGGCCGCCGAGGAACGGGTGGAGACAGCGGAAAATGCTCTGACGGAAAGTGCTCTGACCAGTGCTGCGGCCGAAAAGCAGCAGACCATCCGTGAGGCCCTCCAGGCCTGGCAGAGCGCTAAGGATGCCGCGGAGAGAACAGAGACGTGGAACAACTATTTAGCGCTGATCGGGAGCAATGAGACTATTCAGAATTTGCTCCAGGCTTGGGCAGATGCAGACTATGCCGATGGCGCCGCCAAGGACGCCTATGACGCGGCAGTCGCGGCGCTGACGCTGGAGCAGGCCCAGCAGGCGGCTCAGAGAGAACAAACCGATGCGGAGGAAGCATTGCCTGTGGCGGAGCAAGCTTACACGGACAAAAAAGCGGCACTGGAAGCCAAAGCGGCCGGCGCCTACGAAAACGACCCGACTCTGTGGGACAATGCCGCTACGATGCTCGTCCAGATCGGGTCGCAGTCCAGCAGCTCCGGCTCCACCCAGGTTGAGATTTATAACCTCTATTATGACAAAGAACATGGGATGATCCGGGTGCCGTTTTCCTCCAACAAAACCGGCCTGAGTGAAGCGGCAGAGAGACAACTGATCCGGGATAATGCGGACCTGGATATTCTGGCGTACAGCAATAGCATGGAGGTTTGGATCCCTGCCGGTACACTGGCGGAGGGCGACGACCTCATGGAAATGCTGATGCCGACGGCCCGTCTGCCCAAGGACAGCGGATATCTGGTGCAGTACACCGCCGCAGATGGCACAGTCCATCCGGTGACCTGGAGTTATGTGACCCCCGGCAAGGTCTACTATGTGGCCGCTGCCCCGGGCAAGTATGAGATCGTGGCGGAACATGCGGCCTTCTCGGATGTGCCCTCCGATTTCTGGGGGGTGGACGCCATTGCCTTTACGGCCGCACGCGGCCTGTTTGCGGGCAACGACAAGGGTGAGTTCCAGCCGGAGGCGCCTATGACCCGGGGCATGTTTGTCACGGTGCTCTGCCGTCTGATCGGCGCGGAGCTGGACTACGACGGCACGTCGGAGTTCACAGACGTGTCGCCGGACGCCTGGTACGCGCCCTACGTGGCATGGGCCACAGAGCATGGCATTGTAACGGGCTATGGCAACGGGCAATTTGGCCCCGAGGACCCGGTGAGCCGGGAGCAGATGTGTGTGCTGATGCAGCGCCTGCTGGATGCGCTGGACGTGGAGCTGCCGGAAGGCGGCGTGGACGGATTTGCGGATGCCGGTTCCATCAGCGACTGGGCGGTGGATGCTGTGGGCAGCTTCAGCCAATGGGGGCTTATCCGGGGCGTGGGCGAGGATACCTTTGCCCCGGCCAACGGAGCCAGCCGTGCGGAGGTTGCCGCTCTGTACCGGAATCTGATCCAGCGTCTGCTGGCGGACTGACCCAAGTGATTGAAAAGACCTGAGAAAGATCAGAGGCCCCCCGGCCATTGGCCGGGGGGCCTCTGATTGCATAAGATGTCTAAGTATGGATGGAGGCCTGAGAGTCGTCCCAGCCCTGCCGCCGTGCCAGATCCAGCATGGCGCGGCAAAACCGCTGCCACGGTACCAATGTGGTCTGTGACGGGTCGCCCTCGCGGATACGCATGGTCCGGCGGATCTCCTTTGGAATAACGACCCGGCCAAGATCGTCGATACGGCGCACGATGCCAGTTGCTTTCATAGTTGAAACTCCTCCCACGGTTGCGTTTGGACAGTGGATAGTATCCGCATATTTTGGCATCATATGCAAAAATTGAGCTGGGTTACTTTGGAAGCCTATTTGAGAAAAAAGTCGCTTTATAGAGAAATGAAATACTTTACAGCATCAATATTTCAAATAGAAATAATAGATAAAATCCGTTGACACCCGTATGGGAAAAAACTATACTCGAAAGGTAAGTGAAGAGACAGACCGCCCCGGGCGGTCAAAAATCGGGAAAGGATGAGGCGTAATGGCCACACTGCCTGCTAACTTTGAAACGTACAACGAGATCCGTCAGAAGGGTTTTCTCCGTATGAAGGAGCTCAAGGATCAGGGCGCCCGCGTGGTGGGTGTGTTCTGCACCTTTGTGCCTCTGGAGCTGGTCTACGCCGCCGGGGCTATTCCGGTGGGCCTGTGCGGCACCAGTGAGGACCCCATTCCCGCCGCCGAGGCCAACCTGCCCCGCAACCTCTGCCCCCTCATCAAGTCCAGCTACGGCTTTGCGCTGACCGATACCTGTCCCTACTTCTACTTCTCCGACCTGGTGGTGGGCGAGACCACCTGCGACGGCAAGAAGAAAATGTTCGAGCTGCTCAACGAGATCAAGGAGACCTATGTGATGCAGCTGCCCCATGTCCGAACCGAGGAGGCCGTGCAGTTCTGGAAGGGCGAGATCCTCCGCTTCAAGGCGAAGCTGGAGGAGAAATTCGGCGTCACCATCACCGATGACGACGTGCGTGAGGCTGTGCGCCGCAAGAACCACGAGCGGGACGTGATGCTCCGCTACCTGGAGCTGGGCAAGCTGAACCCCGCCCCTATCAGCGGCTATGAGATGGGCACCCGGGTGGACGCCAGCAGCTTCTCCTTTGATCTGGAGGAGCGCTGCAACCAGGTGGAGCAGCGCACCAAGGAGGTCCTGGCCGACTGGGAGGCCAACTACAAGGGCAAGAGCAGTGACCGCCCCCGCATCCTGCTCACCGGCTGCCCCTACGGCGGCGTGCGAGATAAGATCGTCAAGTCCGTGGAGGAGCTGGGCGCCGACGTGGTGGCCTTCGACAGTTGCAGCGGTACCCGCGAGAAGATCGAGAAGATCGACCCCGAGGCCCCCGATATCTATGAGGCCCTGGCCCGCAAGTATCTGAATATCAACTGCTCGGTGATGAGCCCCAACGAGTCCCGCACGCAGTATGTGTCCGAGATGATCGACGACTACCAGGTGGACGGCGTCATTGAGATCATCCTCCAGGCCTGCCATACTTACAATGTGGAGTCTTACTCCATCAAGCGCTGTGTCACCGAGAAGGGCCTGCCCTATCTGAACATTGAGACCGACTACTCCCAGTCCGACAAGGGTCAGATCAACACCCGTCTGGCGGCCTTCCTGGAGACCATCGAAAAGTAAGTAGAAGTAAAGGAGCGCTCCCCATGTACTACACTGGTATCGACATCGGCTCCACCGCCTCCAAGGTGGTGGTCCTCAACGAGGAGAAGATGGTGGACCACTTCGTCCTGCCCACCGGCTGGAGCAGCAAGGAGACCGCCACCGCCGTGGCCCAGCGCCTGAAAGACGCCGGGCATCCGGTGGACGGGGGTGAGATGAAGGTGGTGGCCACCGGCTACGGCCGGGTGTCGGTGGACTACGCCGCCAAGACCGTCACGGAGATCACCTGTCACGGCCGGGGGGGCTATGCCCTGCTGGGCCACGACTGCACCATCATTGACATCGGCGGCCAGGACACCAAGGTCATCACGGTGGAGGGGGGCGCCCCCTCCAGCTTCCTGATGAATGACAAGTGTTCGGCGGGCACCGGAAAATTCCTGGAGATCATGGCTAACCGCCTGGGCGTGGACCTGACCGAGCTCTTTGCCCTGGCGGAAGCAGGTACCCCGCTGGCCATCAGCGCCATGTGTACGGTCTTTGCCGAGAGCGAGGTCATCAGCCACATCGGCGCGGGTGAGCGCCGGGAGGACATCGCCGCCGGTGTGGTGG